>NZ_JBFBJT010000115.1:0-23984 GCF_040686175.1 Streptomyces sp. NPDC086077
CCTTGCCACGTCCGCGCGGGGTGCGGATCGCGTCGTACACATACGCTTCGGTGGTCACTGGGGCCCCCGGGTCAGTCCAGGTAGCCCCTCAGCTGGTCCGCGAAGGCGTGGTCGCGCAGCTTGTTCAGGGTCTTCGACTCGATCTGGCGTATGCGTTCGCGGGTGACGCCGAAGATGCGGCCGATCTCCTCCAGGGTGCGGGGCCGGCCGTCGGCCAGGCCGTAGCGGAGCTGGACGACCTTGCGCTCCCGCTCGCCCAGGGTCGACAGGACCACCTCCAGGTGCTCCCTGAGGAGGAGGAAGGCGGCCGACTCGACGGGGCTGGCCGCGTCGCCGTCCTCGATCAGGTCGCCGAGGGCCACGTCGTCCTCCTCGCCCACGGGGGCGTGCAGGGAGATCGGCTCCTGGGCGAGGCGGAGCACCTCGCCGACCCGCTCGGGCGGCAGGTCGAGGTGGGCGGCGACCTCCTCGGGGGTGGGTTCGTAGCCGCGTTCCTGGAGCATCCGGCGCTGCACACGGACCACGCGGTTGATCAACTCGACCACGTGGACGGGGACCCGGATCGTGCGGGCCTGGTCGGCGAGGGCGCGGGACATGGCCTGGCGGATCCACCAGGTCGCGTACGTGGAGAACTTGTAGCCGCGGGCGTAGTCGAACTTCTCCACCGCGCGGATGAGGCCGAGGTTGCCCTCCTGCACCAGGTCCAGCATGGTCAGTCCGCGGCCGACGTACCGCTTGGCGACCGAGACGACGAGCCGCAGGTTCGCCTCTATGAGACGGCGTTTGGCCATCCGGCCCATGACGACCAGGCGGTCCAGGTCCAGAGCAAGCTGGGAGTCCAGGTCGGAGGCGCCGCTCAGCTTCGCCTCGGCGAACAGGCCGGCCTCGACACGGCGCGCGAGTTCGACCTCCTCCGCTGCGCTGAGCAGCGGGATGCGGCCGATCTCCCGCAGGTACTGACGGAACAGGTCCGAGGAGGGGCCGCTGGTGTCGGCCCGGGTGGGCACGGGCGGGTCGACGGGCTCCGCCTGGATCACCGCCTCCGCGTCGACCGGCTCGCCCGACTCGACGGCACCGGGCGCCTCGGTGGCCTCCCCGTGGTGCCCGGCGGCCTCCGTGACCTCGGGCGGCTCCGTCTCCGGGTGGCGCGCCGCCCGGCTCTGCGGCGGCACGGCCACCAGCACACCCGGCTCCGCGTCCGGCGCGGTGCTGTCGGCGCCGGTGGCGCCGGCGCTGTCGGTCTGGATGAGGGTCTGGGTCTGCACGGGGGCGACCTCCAGGGTGATCGCTGCTGAGGCGTGCGGCAGCGCTGCTCGGGGGACGGAGTCGGCGGCCTCGCCGCTGTCCGTCCCGTACGCGATGAGCGGAACCGCGGGGGTGAGCGACCCGTGGGAAACGGATCGGCCGCGCTCCGAGGACTCAGGCACCGGGACCCAGTGTGGGGTACGACACATCGCCGCCACGAGGGGCGTGCGGTGACTTTTTGCGTTCGGCCCGTGACGGGGCGGTCATCGCGGGACCCAGGGGGCGGTTCGCCCAGGGGTCAGAGGGCGGCGGCGCCGCGCTCCCGCAGTGCCTGTCCGTACTGCTGGAGCACCCACAACTCGTTCTGCACCGCGGCCAGTCGGGCCGCGTCACCGCTGCCGCTCAGGCGGGCCAGGGTGCTCTGGACGTCCTGGATGCGGCGGTCGACGGCCCGGCGGCGGACCCAGACCAGCTGTTCTCCCGCGTACGCCTCGTCGACCGTGCGGCGCATGATCGCCTCGACCGCGAGTTCCGTGACCATCGCGCGGACGGTGTCGTCCGGGGCCGCCTCACGGACCCTGATCAGGTACTGCTGCGGGTCCTGTACGCCGTACTCGGCGCCGCCCGCGTCCAGCACGGCCTGGCGTACGGCGGCGTAGGGCGCGGCGGTGAACTCGTCGACGCCGTAGGCGTCGAAGGCCGGGGAGACCAACTCGGGGCGCTGGAGGGCGAGTTTGAGGAGTTCGCGCTCGGTGGCGTACACCGGGTTGCGCAGCGTCAGGGCCGGGCCCGACGTCCGGGGCGTGGGGGCGACGTCGTACCCCTGCTGCGGGCGGGTGGGCGCCGGGCCCTTGCCGCCGCGGTCACGTGCCCAGCGGGCCAGTTGCGCCACGCGCTTGACCACGAACTGGGTGTCCAGGATGCCGAGCATGCCGGCGAGTTGGACGGCGACCTCGTGCTGGGCGCCGCTGTTCTTGATCCGGGCGACGATCGGGGCGGCCTCGTCGAGCGCGGCGGCCCGGCCGGCCGGGGTGTCGAGGTCGTAGCGGACGACGATCTGGCGCAGCGCGAACTCGAAGAGCGGCGTGCGGGGTTCGACCAGGTCGGACACCGCCTCGTCGCCCTTGGCGAGCCGCAGGTCGCAGGGGTCCATGCCGTCGGGGGCGATCGCGATGTAGGTCTCGGCGGCGAACTTCTGGTCGTCCTCGAAGGCCCGCAGCGCCGCCTTCTGTCCTGCCGCGTCGCCGTCGAAGGTGAAGATGACGCGGGCCGAGCCGTTGTCCATGAGGAGACGGCGGAGGATCTTGATGTGGTCGCCGCCGAACGCCGTGCCGCAGGTGGCGATGGCCGTGGTCACACCGGCGAGGTGGCAGGCCATGACGTCCGTGTAGCCCTCGACCACCACCGCGCGGCTGGCCTTGGCGATCTCCTTCTTGGCGAGGTCGATGCCGTAGAGGACCTGGGACTTCTTGTAGATGGCCGTGTCCGGCGTGTTGAGGTACTTCGGGCCGTTGTCCGCCTCGTACAGCTTGCGGGCGCCGAAGCCGACGACCTCACCGCCGATGTCCCGGATCGGCCACATCAGCCGGCCCCGGAAGCGGTCGATGGGGCCGCGGCGGCCCTCCTGGGAGAGGCCGGAGAGCAGCAGCTCCTTGTCGGTGAAGCCCTTGCCGCGGAGGTAGCGCGTGAGGTGGTCCCAGCCCTGGGGGCTGTAGCCGACGCCGAAGTGGACGGCGGCCGACTGGTCGAAGCCGCGCTCGGCGAGGAAGACCCGGCCGGTCTCCGCCTCGGGGCCGGTGGCGAGCTGTTCCGCGTACCACTCGGCGGCGATCTTGTGGGCCTCGACCAGGCGGATGCGTTCGCCGCGCTGGTGGGCGGGGTTGTAGCCGCCCTCCTCGTAGCGCAGGGTGATGCCGGCCTGGGCGGCGAGGCGCTCGACCGCCTCCGAGAAGGAGAGGTGGTCGACCTTCATCACGAACGTGATGGTGTCGCCGCCCTCCTGGCAGCCGAAGCAGTGGAAGAGCCCCTTGCTCGGGCTGACCTGGAAGGACGGCGATTTCTCGTCGTGGAAGGGGCACAGGCCCTTGAGGTTTCCGCCGCCCGCGCCGCGCAGCTGGAGGTACTCGGACACGACGGCGTCGATCGGGACCGCGTCCCGTACCGCCTTCACGTCCTCGTCGTTGATCCGTCCTGCCACGAGGCGATTCTACGGGGACGGAACGACAGTCCCGTCGGCTACGGGAGCAGGCTGTCCAGCGGGACGTGCGGGTCGGCCAGGGCGTCGGCGTCCAGGGGCGTCTGCGAGCGGATCAGGTTCTGGATCGGCTCTGTGACATCCCACACGTTGACGTTCATCCCGGCCAGCACCCGGCCCCCGGCCAGCCAGAACGCGATGAACTCCCGCTTGCCGGCGTCCCCGCGGATCACCACCTGGTCGTACGTCCCCGGCGGCGCCCATCCCGAGTACTCCATCCCCAGGTCGTACTGGTCGGAGAAGAAATAGGGCACCCGGTCGTACGTCACCGGCCGGTTCAGCATCGCCTTCGCCGCCGCCGGGCCGCCGTTCAGCGCGTTCGCCCAGTGCTCGACGCGGATGCGGGTGTCGTAGAGGGCGTGCGGGAAGGCGGCGACGTCACCGGTGGCGTAGATGTCGGGGTCGGAGGTGCACAGCCGCTCGTCGACGACCACGCCCCCGCCGTGCGCCCGGTCCGCGATCTCCAGGCCCGCCGCCTCGGCGAGCCCGATCCGGGGGGCGGCGCCGATCGCGGCGAGGACGTCGTGCGCGGGGTGCTCCTCGCCGTCGTCCGTGCGGGCGGCCAGCACCATGCCGTCCTGGCCGACGATCTCGGTCAGCCGGACCCCGAAGCGGAACCGGACACCGTGGTCCAGGTGCAGCTCGGCGAAGAGGGCGCCCAGCTCCGGGCCGAGCACGCCGTGCAGCGGGGTCGGCTCCGGCTCGACGACCGTGACCTCCGCGCCGTACTCCCGCGCCGCCGCCGCGACCTCCAGGCCGATCCAGCCCGCGCCGGCGATCACCAGATGGCCGTTGTCCCTGCCCAGCGACTGCAAGACGCCGCGCAGCCGCTCGGAATGCGCGAGGCGGCGCAGATGGTGGACGCCGGCCAGGTCGGTGCCGGGGATGTCCAGGCGGCGGGGCTCGGAACCGGTGGCCAGCAGCAACTTGTCGTACCGGACGACGGTGCCGTCCTCGCCGAAGCGGACCGTCTTCGCCGCGCGGTCGATCGCGTCGACCGTCTGGCCGAGGTGCAGCTCGATGTCGTTCTGCGCGTACCAGGCGGGTTCGTGCACGAAGACGCTGTCGCGCTCCTCCTTGCCGAGCAGATAGCCCTTCGACAGGGCCGGGCGCTCGTACGGGTGGTCGCGTTCGTCGCAGATCAGTATCACCCGGCCGCTGAAGCCCTCCGCCCGCAGCGTCTCGGCCGCCTTCGCACCGGCGAGCCCTCCTCCGACGATGACGAACGTCTGATCCGCGTCGACCACTTGATGCCTCCTCGTAATCCTGCCGCCCCGTGCGAGTTCGACGTGCGGTCATATGCGAGCGTCCCGCACGGAGCGTGATGCGGGAAGAGGGAGTGCCCCGATCAGGCCACGCAGGGTCACTTTCGGCCCCCGGCGGGGTCCCCCCACCTCGCGTCAGTGTCACAGGTGCGCCGTCAGCCGCACGTGAAGCGACCGTGCCGAGGCGTCGGTCAGGGACGCGATCTGGTCGACGATCACCCGTTTGCGGGCGCGGTCGTCGGGCGCGCGGTCGAACAACGCCCGGAACTGCGGGTCCAGTCCGTCCGGGGCGCGGGCGGTGAGCGCCTCCGCCAGCTCGGCGACGACGACCCGCTGGTCGGCGCGGAGGCGGGCCTGTTCGGCGCGCTGCATGACGTACCGGTCGGCGACCGCCTTCAGCACCGCGCACTCCAACCGGGTCTCGCGCGGTACGACCAGTTCGGCGGCGTAGCGGGTGAGCCGGCCGCCGCCGTACGCCTCGCGGGTGGCGCTCTCGGCGGCCAGGCAGAAGCGGCCGATGAGCTGGCTGGTGGCGTCCTTGAGGCGGGCCTGGGCCTGGGCCGTGCCGTCGTAGCCGTGCGGCCACCACTCCTCGTCGAGAAGCCGGTCGAGGGCGGCGGCGAGTTCGGCCGGGTCGGTGTCCGCCGGGACGTACCGGCCGACGGCGACCTCGAACACCGCCTGCCGTTCCGGCTCCGCGTGCAGGCAGTTGGGGTCGAGGTGGCCGGCGTGCAGTCCGTCCTCGACGTCGTGCACCGAGTACGCCACGTCGTCCGACCAGTCCATGACCTGGGCCTCGAAGCAGGTCCGGGTGCCGGGGGCGTCCTTGCGGGCCCAGTCGAACACCGGGCGGTCGTCCTCGTACACACCGAACTTCGGGGAGGCCGGGTCGGTGGGGTGAGCGCCGCGTGGCCAGGGGTACTTGGTGGCGGCGTCGAGGGCGGCGCGGGTGAGGTTGAGGCCCACCGAGCCCTCCGGGGTGAAGCGCTTGGGCTCGATGCGGGTGAGGAGTCTGAGGGACTGGGCGTTGCCCTCGAAACCGCCGCAGTCCTCGGCGAATTCGTTGAGCGCCTGTTCGCCGTTGTGCCCGAAGGGCGGGTGACCGAGGTCGTGGGAGAGGCAGGCGGCCTCGACCAGGTCGGGGTCGCAGCCGAGGGCCGCGCCCAGTTCGCGGCCGACCTGGGCGCATTCCAGGGAGTGGGTGAGGCGGGTGCGCGGGCTCGGGTCCCAGGCCGCGCTGCTCGTCCCGCCGGGGGTCACCACCTGGGTCTTGCCGGCGAGCCTGCGCAGGGCGCCGGAGTGGAGGATGCGGGCACGGTCGCGCTGGAAGGCCGTGCGACCGGGGCGTTTGTCGGGCTCGGGGGCCCAGCGGTCGACCGACGTCGGGTCGTAGCCGGGGGGTGGGACGTGGTTCTCGTGCTGGGGCTGTGCGGTGCCTTCCATGAATCGACAGTAAGTGCAGAGGGTGACAATCGCGTACGCGTCCGCCGGGTCATGGTGTGTGGCGGGTGCGGGTCGTGAGTGGCTTGTCGCGCAGTTCCCCGCCCTCTGGGGGCATCAGACCGGCGCCAGTTCCGGGAGGGCCGTCGGGCTAATGGATCTTGCCTCGTCGTAGCGGGTGAGCACCAGGTGGGCCATCAGCGGGTGGGCTCCCAAGGGGGCCGCGGCGATGCCCGGCGCCGCGTCCGCGCACTCCTGCGCGAATCTGCCGGGCGCCGTGAAGTACGAGGCCAGGGCTGTGCGCTGACGGCCTTGTGACCTGAGGGTGCGGATCGCGTCCGCCACCGTGGGGGTCGTGGCCGACGCGTAGGCCGCAAGGACCGGGACGCCCAGGCGGGCGGCCAGGAGGGTCGCGGTGCGGCCGGTGTCGGTCGCGGCGTCGGGGTCGCGGGAGCCGGCCGCGGCGAGGATCACGGCGGTCGAGCGGCGTTCGGACTCCGTCACGGGTGTGCGCAGGCCCGCCTCGGCCAGGCGGACGTGGAGGGTCTGCACGAGCAGGCGGTGCGGGCCGAGCGGCGCGGCCACCCGGGTGCGGGCCCGGGCGGCGGCGGCCATCTCCGGGATGTCCCGCTTGACGTGGTGGCCTCGGCTGAGCAGGAGGGGTACGAGGATCGCCTCGTCGTCGCCGAGCGCGGCCAGTGTGCGGGGCAGCAGGGGCTCGTTCAGCTCGATGTGGCCGAGGTGCGCGCGCAGGCCGGGGCGCAGCGCGCGGACCCGGTCGAGCAGGGCGTGGACCGTGGCGAGGGTGCGCGGGTCGCGGCTGCCGTGGGCCACCAGGACCAGGGCCGGGGAGCCGGGGCCGTGGCCGGACTCGTGGTGAAGCGGGAGCAACGCCGTCATGAACCGATCGTCGCGCCCCGACGTTGCCGGCCCGTTGCGCGGGCGTCACGGGTGTTTTCGTCAGGTTCACCGTCCGGTGCCGGGGGTGTGTGAGGTGGGGTGACCTGGGGTTTCGGCGGCCACAGTGACGGCGCTCACGGAACCCTGGAGCCTGGTGGAGCGTCTCTTCGTGTCGAACCCGATGTGTCGCCGACGTGTCGGAGCCGACCTGGGAGGGCGTCCCATGAAGATCCGCCGACCGCGTCTGCCGCGCACCCGGACCGGGCAGCGGCGGCTGGTGCAGGCGCTGCTCGCGGGGTGCGTGCTCGCGCTGGTGCCGTCGACGTGGATGCACGTCAGCACGGACGACCGGCTGCGCACGACCGCCGACGCGCCCCGCACCGAAGTCGCGGTCGTCTTCGGCGCGGGTCTGTGGAACGGCGAGCCGTCGCCGTACCTCGCCCATCGGCTCGACGCGGCGGCCGAGCTGTATCGCGCGGGGCGGGTGAAGGCGGTGCTCGTCACCGGCGACAACAGCCGCGAGGACTACGACGAGCCGGACGCCATGCGCGCCTATCTCACCCGGCACGGCGTCCCGGACACCCGGATCGTCAGTGACTACGCGGGCTTCGACACCTGGGACTCCTGTGTGCGGGCCCGGAAGATCTTCGGCGTGGACGAGGCGGTGCTGATCAGCCAGGGCTTCCACATCCGGCGCGCGGTCGCGCTGTGCGAGGCGGCGGGGGTCGCGTCGTACGGCGTCGGAGTGGACGAGCGGCACGACGCGACCTGGTACTACGGGGGCGTCCGGGAGATCCTCGCGGCGGGAAAGGGCGCGCTGGACGTCGCCTTCAAGCCGGATCCACGGTTCCTCGGGCCGCGCGAGCCCGGGGTGGAACGGGCGCTCGCGGCAGGTGGGGAGCAGTGACGAGGGCGACTGAACCTTGACCGGAATTGGTCGTTGACCTGCGACCTTTGGGCCGTTCTGGCATTCCCGGCCGCCCGTGCCGGTGCGGATGCCTCACGGCCGGCCGTAGGGGGCGGGGAGATCACCGTCGCGCCCGTGTAACAGGGAGCCGTCGCGGCACGTAACACCGGCGACGCACGCTGACGTGCATGGAACCCTCCGCGACGCCCACGCACTGCCCGTACTGCGCCCTGCAGTGCGGGATGAATCTCACGCCCGCCCCGGACGGGACGGTCGAGGTCGGCGAGCGCGCGGACTTCCCCGTCAACCGGGGCGCGCTGTGCGGCAAGGGCCGGACGGCGCCCGCGGTGCTGTCGTCGCGGGTGCGGCTGACCTCGCCGCTGGTCCGCGAGGGGGGCGCGCTGAAGCCCGCGACCTGGGACGAGGCGCTCGGCCGGATCGCCGAGGGGCTGTCCTCCATCCGGTCGGCGCACGGGCCCGACGCACTGGGCGTGTTCGGCGGGGGTGGGCTGACGAACGAGAAGGCGTACACGCTCGGCAAGTTCGCCCGCGTCGTGCTGGGCACCTCCCAGATCGACTACAACGGGCGCTTCTGCATGTCGTCGGCCGCGGCGGCCGGGACCAGGGCCTTCGGTCTGGACCGGGGGCTGCCCTTCCCCCTGGAGGACATCCCCAGGACCGGGTGCGTGATCCTGGTCGGGTCGAACCTCGCGGAGACCATGCCGCCGGCCCTGCGGTACCTGACCGAGCTGAAGGACAACGGCGGCACGCTGATCGTGGTCGACCCGCGCCGCACCAGGACCGCCGAACATGCCGACCTGCACCTCGCGCCCCGGCCCGGTACCGATCTCGCGCTGGCGTCGGGGCTGTTGCATCTGGTCGTCGCCGAGGGGCGGACCGACGAGGAGTACATCCGGGAGCGCACGAGCGGCTGGGAGGACGCGCGGGCCGCGGCGATGGCGCACTGGCCGGAGTACGTGGAGCGGATCACCGGGGTGCCCGTGCCCCAACTGCGCGAGGCGGTACGGATGTTCTGCGCACCGGAAGCCGCGATGGTGCTCACCGCGCGCGGGCCGGAGCAGCAGTCCAAGGGCACGGACACGGTGGGCGCCTGGATCAACCTGTGCCTGGCGACCGGGCGGGCGGGCCGCCCCCTGTCGGGGTACGGCTGTCTCACCGGGCAGGGCAACGGGCAGGGCGGGCGCGAACACGGCCAGAAGGCGGACCAGTTGCCCGGGTACCGCAAGCTGACCGATCCGGCGGCGCGGCGGCATGTGGCCGGGGTATGGGGCGTCGACCCCGACAGCCTGCCGGGGCCCGGCCGCAGCGCGTACGAGCTGCTGGACGCGCTCGGCGGCGACATCAGGGCGCTGCTGCTGATGGGCTCCAACCCGGTGGTGTCCGCGCCGCGCGCCGCGCACGTGGAGGAGCGCGTCAGGTCCCTCGACTTCCTCGCCGTGTGCGACGTGGTGCTGTCGGAGACCGCGGCACTCGCGGACGTCGTGCTGCCGGTGACGCAGTGGGCGGAGGAGAGCGGCACGACGACCAGCCTGGAGGGCCGGGTGCTGCTGCGCCGGCGGGCGATCACCGCGCCGGAGGGCGTCCGCAGCGACCTGGAGGTGCTGCACGAACTCGCCGCCCGCCTGGGCGTGGAGAAGGGCTTCCCGACCGACCCCGAGGAGGTCTTCGAGGAACTCCGCCGCGCGACCGCGGGCGGCCCGGCGGACTACTCGGGCATCACCTACCGCCGCCTGGCGGAGGAGAACGGGGTGTTCTGGCCGTGTCCGGCGCGGGAGGAGGACATGGATACGGACACGGATAGGGACGCGGATACGGAGAGGATGGCGGAGGCGGCCTCCGCGTCCGGGGTGCGTCGGCCGGGCCGTCCCGTGGGCGGTCACCCCGGCACCCCCCGGCTCTTCCTCGACCGCTTCGCCACCGAGGACGGCCGGGCCCGCTTCGTGTCCGTCTCGCATCGGGCCGTCGCGGAGGAAACCGACGACGAGTACCCGGTGCTGCTGACCACCGGACGTGTGGTGGCCCAGTACCAGTCCGGCGCCCAGACCCGCCGCGTCGACGAGCTGAACGCGGCCGCGCCCGGCCCCTTCGTCGAGCTGCACCCGCGGCTGGCGCGGCGGCTGGGCGCGGCCGAGGGTGAACCGGTGGCGGTCGTGTCCCGGCGGGGCCGGGCGGTGGCACCGGCCCGGATCACCCCGTCCATCCGCCCGGACACCGTCTTCATGCCGTTCCACTGGCCGGGCGAGGGCCGCGCCAACACCCTCACCAACCCCGCGCTGGACCCGGTCTCGCGGATGCCGGAGTTCAAGGTCTGTGCGGTGCGCGTGGAGAGAGTGGAGCCGGTGCATGCGACACAGGCGAGTGGGGCGGCCACGGCCTAGGCCTCGCCGGACTCACCCCCGCGCCCGCCAGTCCCCGTCCGCGATCGGCTCGCCCCGGGCCCGCAGCCGGGCGGCGACCGCGGGGGCGGCGACGTACACCCAGGCCCGCAGCGTCGCGCCGTCGGCGTCCCGGACGACCTCGCGGGCCACGCGCTCGTAGAGGTTGCGGGCGTCTCCGGGGGCGTACTCCTCCAACCGGTCGAGCGCGGCGAGGAGTTCGCCGTAAGCGTCCGGCAGGGGCGTGATCAGTTCGCCGACCACCACCGAGCCGGTCTCCTCCACTGCGTACGGATAGCCCGGGCCGTCGTAGAGCACCGCGCCCGTGAGGCGGGCCGGTTCCTCGGTGTGCGTGCGGCCGCGCAGGAACGTGCCGTGGTGGGGCTCACCGGGGCGGAGGGTGCCGTAGACGAAGAACGGAAGGGTCACAGAAACGATTCTCACCCCTCACACACCCACACCGGACGCCTATGGACATGACAAGTCATGATCGCGTAAACCTCGGTGAACGTCTGCGCCGCCCCCCACTTCGGCGCCTTCCCGAGGAGACCGATGAGTCGAATACGGCACGTGCGAGCTTCCCGCCTCGCCGTCACCGCCGCCACCGCCGCCCTGCTTGCCGCCGCCCTCTCCCCCACCGCCGCGGGCGCGGCCGAGCGGCCCACCCGGGACCAGGCGGTCGAGAACGCGGCCGTGGCGCTCGCGCGGCAGGCCGGCGCCCTGGGCCTGACCGCCGCCCAGGGCACGAGGGTCCGGGACGTGATCGTCGACCAGGACGGCAGCCAGCACGTGCGCTACGACCGCACCTACCGGCAACTCCCCGTCCTCGGTGGCGACTTCGTGGTGCACCTGGCGCCGGACGGCACCTACCGCGGGGTGAGCCGGGCCACCCGCGGCACCCTCTCCCTGCCGTCCGTCACGCCCCTCCTCTCCGCCCCGACGGCCGCCGACCACGCCGCCAACTCCCTGCGCGCCACGCGTCTCGGCGAGGCGCTGAAGCGGCTGACGGCCAAGCCGGAGCTGGTCGTCGACGCCCTGCACGGCACCCCGAAGCTGGCGTGGCGGACCAACGCGGCGGCGCTGGACGGGCGCGGCAACCCGGTCGCCCGCACGGTGCTGACGGACGCCCGCAGCGGCGCGCAGATCGATGCCTGGGACACCCTGGAGTCGGCGTCGGGCAAGGGGCGTTCGCTGTACGGCGGGACGGTGCCGCTGGAGACGACGGCCACGGGATCGTCGTACCAGCTGACGGACCCGACGCGGGGCGGCACGTACACCGGTGACGCCGCTAACCGGTCCGACCTGTGTCTCCTCGGCACCATCTGTGTCGTGCGCGCGCCCTCGACCGTCTTCACCGACGCCGACAACCAGTGGGGCGACGGCACGACGACGGACCGGGTCTCGGCGGCGGTGGACGCCCAGTACGGGACCGACACCACCTGGGACTACTTCCACGACGTCCACGGGCGCAACGGCATCGCGGGCGACGGCAAGGGCTCGTACAACCGGGTGCACTACGGCACCCGCTACGCCAACGCCTTCTGGGACGACACCTGCTTCTGCATGACGTACGGCGACGGTGACGGCACGAACATGGGGCCGCTGGTGTCCCTCGACATCACCGGCCACGAGATGGCGCACGGCGTGACCTCCAAGACGGCCGCGCTGACGTACTCCGGCGAGTCCGGCGGGCTGAACGAGTCCACCTCCGACATCTTCGGCACGCTGGTCGAGTTCCACGCGGGCAACGGGTCCGACAAGGGCGACTGGCTGATCGGCGAGAAGGTCGTGCGCGAGGGCTTCGGGCGGGAGGCGCTGCGCTACATGGACCGCCCCTCGCACGACGGCCTCTCGGCCGACTGCTGGACCGCCACCGCCGGCAGCCTCGACGTCCACTACTCCTCCGGCATCGGCAACCACTTCGCGTATCTGCTGGCGGAGGGCAGCGGCGCCAAGGCGATCAACGGCGTGGCCCACGACTCCGACACCTGCGACGGCTCGACGGTCAAGGGCATCGGCCGGGCCAAGCTGGGCGCGATCTGGTACCGGGCGCTCACGGTGTACATGACCTCGTCGACGGACTACGCGGGGGCGCGGACGGCGACCCTGAAGGCGGCGGGGGATCTGTACGGGGCGGACAGCGCCGAGTACGCGGCCGTGGGGGCGGCCTGGAGCGCGGTGAACGTGGGCTGAGCAGCGCCACCGTAGCGTGGCCGGCCGCCTCCGAGTCGTCCCCCGACTCGTCCTCGAGGCGGGCGGCCTCGCCGTTTCGCCCGCCGTGGGCGCCGATCGCCCCCTCTTGGACGCTCAACCCCGCCATGAAGCTCCTCCGCCGGGAACTGCTGGTCGCGCGGAAGAGCCCGGTCAGGACACTGGCCCGGCGCCTGAAACCCTGAGCCGGCGCGGGCCTCGCACCTGGGCCAAGGCCGAGGTCAAGCTCCCAGGGCGTGTCTCCGGGGCCCGGTCACCCGTTCACACCTCCTGCCTGCGCCCTTCGGATACTTTTCCCCACGGCGCCGACCGAAAGACCGTGACCTGCTGAAACGGGGTCGAACACGCGGGCCGCGGGCACCCCGGGGCACCCGTTCAGCATGAATCTGACGGCCCATCAGCAGGCGGGCTCGTCGTGATGCGCTTTACCTCGGAAGTGCAGGGGTGCGACCGACGGCGGCACATGGGGGTGCCGCGGGCCGTGGCCCGCCGGAGAGCTCGTGAGGAGCATCGATGCGACGCACCGCCCGTCTGCTGATCGGTACGGCACTCGCCGTCGCCACCGCGGGGTCGCTCGACGCGCCCGTGTACGGCGCGGACGGCGGACGCCTGGAGATCTTCCCGTCCACCGCGGTGCCCGGCGGCGACGTCACCGTGAACACCACGGCCTGCGGGAAGGACGGCACGGCGGAGGGCGACGCCAGCGCGGTGGGGGCCGGGCGCTTCACGCTGGCGCCCAGTACGCACGAGGGCGACGCGATCGGGCAGTTCCGGGTGCCGCCGAGCGCGCAGCCGGGGACGTACGAGATCGTCGCCAAGTGCCCCGGGGGCGGCCCGGAGGTCCGCGGCGACCTGGTGGTCGTCATGGAATCGGCGCGGGGTTATGTGCACCCCAGAGGAATTGTGAAGACGGGGGTCGGCGGCGCTCTGGGCTCCGACCCCGTGCAGACCGCGGCCGGCGTGGCGGCTCTCGCCGTCGCCGGCGCGGGCGGTACCTGGCTCCTGCATCGCCGGGCGAGAGGCGACGGGATCTGACGGACACCCTCCGCTGTCCGTCCGCCGGTACCGCAAGTCCCCACCCCCTCCGGGTCCGACGCCCCTCGCGGCCCGGAGGGGGAACGGGTGGAACAGTCGAGCTGGGAGGCCGACATGGGCAGGTACGGCAACACCGGCGACGTCGCGATAGCCGGCGTCACCGTCTTCGCCCTGTGCGCCGGCGCGTGGCTGCTCACCGGGCGTGACGCACCCCCGCCACAGCCGTCGGCCGCCGAGGCGCAGGTCGGCCCGGCCCTGCGGCAGTCCGCGGCGCCGGGTCTGCCGCCGTCCCCGCCGGACCGCATCCGCATCCCCGAGATCCGCGTGAACGCGCCCGTGATGGGTCTCGGCCTGACCCGCGCCGGCAGCCTCGACGTGCCGCCCGCCGCGCACAAGAACCTCGCCGGCTGGTACGAGGCCGGCACCACGCCCGGAGAGACCGGCACCGCCATCGTCGCCGGGCACGTCGACAACTCCGAGGGCCCCGCCGTCTTCTACCGCCTCGGCGCCCTCAAGCGCGGCAGCGCCATCGAGGTGGACCGCAGGGACGGCAGCGTGGCCCGGTTCCAGGTGGACGCGATCGAGGTGTACGACGCCAAGAACTTCCCCGACGAGAAGGTGTACGGCGCGGCGGCCCGGCCCGAGCTGCGGGTGATCACCTGTGGCGGCGGCTACTCACGCAGCACCGGCTACCAGGGCAACGTCGTGGTGTTCGCCCATCTCACGGGGAGCGCGTGAATCCTCCCGTGGCCCCGGCGAGCACGTTGGCCTTCCTCCATGCGCCCAGCGGCGCCAGCGCCTCGCCACGCGAGGTCAGCGAGTACCCCACCTTGGCACGGGGCTGCTCACGCCGTTCATGAAGCTGATGGAGCGCCGCCCGGCCGCCGGGCACGGCGACGAGGACCCCACCTGGGTGATCGAGCTGCTCGTCGCCGTAAACGCCGGCTAGGCCACCCACTGTTCGTAGGCCAGGTTCGCCACCAGCGCGAACACCACCGTGAGCAGCACGACCCGGACGAATCCGCTGCCCTTCTTCAGTGCGGTGCGGGCGCCCAGGGTGCCGCCCGCGAGGTTGAACACGGCCATCACCGCCGCCAGCTGCCACAGCACGGTGCCCTGCCAGGCGAAGGTCGCGAGGGCGCCGGCGTTGGTGCAGCAGTTGACGATCTTCGCGGTGGCGGAGGCGGTGACCAGGTCGAGGTGGAGCACCGCGGTCAGGGCGAGGACCAGGAACGTGCCGGTGCCGGGGCCGATCAGACCGTCGTAGAAGCCGATGCCCAGGCCCGCGAGGCCGATCGCGGCGAGGACGCGGCGCCGGGTGACCGGGCCCGGCGCCGGGGCCGTGCCGAAGGCGGGCCTCAGGATCACGAAGGCCGCCACGGCGAGCAGCACCACCATGATCAGCGGCTTGAGCACCTCCGTGCTCATCCCGGCCGCGAAGAAGGCGCCGCCCGAGGAGCCCGCGAGGGCGGCGAGGCCGATACGGATCGCCGTGCGGACGTCCACGGGTGCCTTGCGGGCGTACGTCACGGCGGCGCCGGTCGTGCCGACGATGGCGACGGCCTTGTTGGTACCGAGCGCGTACGCGGCCGGGGTGCCGGCGGGAAGGCCCAGCAGCAGGACGGGCAGGAGCAGCAGGCCTCCCCCGCCGACCACGGCGTCGATCCAGCCGGCCGCGAGGGCGGCGAGGCACAGGGCGGCGACCATGACCAGGGGTATGTCGGGCATGATCGCGACCCTACCCCGGGCCTCCCGCCCCACCGGGCGTAGCCCTCACACCCACCCCCCGCCCCCGCTGAGGGCAGCGTTCCCGGTGGGAAACAGACGTGATGCCGCCGGGTAACACCGGCCCCGCACGCTGCGATGCATGACCTCGAATACGCGTGTGGTGGTGATCGGCTCCGGCCTCGCGGGCGCACGGCTCGCCCGGCGGCTCGGGGAGCTGGGCACGCCCGCGCTGCTCGTCGGCGAGGAGGAGCACCGCCCGTACAACCGGGTCCTGCTCGCCGAGGTGCTGGCCGGCCGGTACGAGCCGGACGTGATCGCCCTGCCGGGCCTCACCGCCCCGGCGGAGCCGCTCCGCGCGCGGGTGACCGGGATCGACCGTGAGGCGCGGACCGTGCGCTGCGCGGACGGCTCGGTGATCCCCTACGGCACGCTGGTCCTGGCGACCGGCTCCAACCCGGTGCTGCCGCCCCTGCGCGGCCTGTTCACCCCCGCCGGCCACGAGCTGCCGGAGGGCGTCCACGCGTTCCGCACCATGGACGACTGCCTGGGGCTGTCCAAGGCGGTCCGGCCCTCCGCGCGCGCCGTCGTCATCGGCGGCGGGCTCCTCGGGGTCTCCGCCGCCCGTGCGCTCGCCGTGCGCGGGGCCCAGGTCGTGCTCGCCCAGCAGTCCGAGCGGCTCATGGAGCGTCAGCTCGACCCGGCCGCCTCCCGGCTGGTCGGGCGCCATCTGAAGGACCTCGGCGTCGAGGTGCACACCGAGTGCCGGGTGCGGGGCGTGCGGGTCGTCGCCGGTGCGGTCCGCTCGGTCGAGCTGGCCGACGGCTACGCTCTCGACGCCGACCTCGTCGTCCTGGCCTGCGGTGTCCGCCCCCGCGTGGGGCTCGCCCGGGCGGCCGGGCTCGCGGTCGGCGAGGGCGTCCTCGTCGACGACGAGCTGCGCACCTCCGACCCGCACATCCACGCGATCGGCGACTGCGCCCAGCACGACGGCACCCTGTACGGCCTCGCGACCCCCGCGCTCGACCAGGCCGACATCCTCGCCGGGCTGCTGACCGGCAGCTCCACCGCCCGCTACAGCGGCACCCGCTCCCTGACCCGCCTCACCCTCGCCGGCCGGGCCCCCTCCGGCCTCGCCCCCTTCGACCTGGCCGCGTTCGGGGAGACGCACCCCCGCCCGGGGGACGACGTCGTACAGCTCGCCGACGCCACCCGGGGCACCTACCGGAAGGTCGTCGTCCGCGACGACCGGCTGGTCGGCGGGGTCCTGGTCGGCGAGCTCGGCACCGTCGGCGCCCTCGCCCGCGCCTGGGAGGGGGCGGAGCCGCTCCCCGCCGACGGCCCCCTGCTCCACCTGCTCACCCACGACGGAGGCTCCTGATGTCCGCAGACACCCCCGCGATCGTGCTCGTCGGCCATGGCATGGTCGGCCAGCGCTTCCTCGAAGCGCTCGCCGAGCGCGGCCTGACCAGCACGCACCGCGTGGTCGTGCTCTGTGAGG
Organism: Streptomyces sp. NPDC086077; assembly: GCF_040686175.1. Taxonomy (NCBI): domain Bacteria; kingdom Bacillati; phylum Actinomycetota; class Actinomycetes; order Kitasatosporales; family Streptomycetaceae; genus Streptomyces; species Streptomyces sp. NPDC086077. The sequence goes on from NZ_JBFBJT010000115.1 coordinate 16,880, forward strand.
AGCCGCGTCCCGCCTACGACCGCGTCCAGCTCACCTCGTACTTCTCCGGCCGGACCCCCGAGGACCTCTCCCTGACCGACGGGGAGTTCCTCGACAAGCACGGCATCGATCTGCGCCTCGGTGACCCGGCGGAGACGATCGACCGCGCGGCCCGCACGGTCACGGCGCGCTCGGGAGAGGTCTTCGCGTACGACGTCCTGGTCCTCGCCACGGGTTCCTACCCGTTCGTCCCGCCGGTCCCCGGCAAGGACGCGGCCGGCTGTTTCGTGTACCGCACGATCGAGGACCTCCTCGCCATCGAGGCGTACGCCAAGGGCGGGGCCCGGGTCGGCGCGGTGGTCGGTGGCGGGCTGCTCGGTCTGGAGGCCGCGGGTGCCCTGCAGGGCCTCGGACTGTCCACCCACATCGTGGAGTTCGCCCCCCGCCTGATGCCGGTGCAGGTCGACGAGGGCGGCGGCGCGGCGCTGCTGCGCACCATCGAGGGTATGGGCCTGACGGTCCACACCGGCACGGGGACGCAGGAGATCGTCACGGACGCCGGAGGCGCCGTCACCGGCATGCGGCTCTCCGACGGCAGCGAACTCGCCGTCGACATGGTGGTGTTCAGCGCCGGCGTCCGGCCCCGCGACCAACTGGCGCGCGACTGCGCTCTGGCGGTCGGCGAGCGCGGCGGCATCACCGTCGACGAGCGGTGCCGCACGGTGACCGACCCGCGCGTGTTCGCGATCGGCGAGTGCGCCCAGGCGGTGGACGGCCGGGTGTACGGCCTCGTCGCCCCCGGCTACGAGCAGGCCGTGACGGCGGCGGCGACGATCGCGGCCGACGAGGAAGAGGATGCCTCCTTCGTCGGCGCCGACCTCTCCACCAAGCTCAAGCTGCTCGGCGTGGACGTGGCCTCCTTCGGCGACGCGCACGGCACCGCCGGCGACTGCCTCGACGTGGTCTACTCCGACTCCCGCAGCGGCCTGTACAAGAAGCTCGTCATCGGCCGCGACGGCACGCTGCTCGGCGGTGTCCTGGTGGGCGACGCGGAGGCGTACGGCACGCTGCGCGCCCTCACCGGCTCGGTCCCGCCCGTCGCCCCCGAGTCCCTGGTGCTGCCGGCCGGTTCCGGCGGCGGCGCCCAGCTCGGACCGTCCGCGCTCCCCGACGACGCGGTGATCTGCTCCTGCCACAACGTCACCAAGGGCAGCGTCCGGGGCGCGGTGACGGACCACCGGTGCGTGACCGTCCCCGAGGTGAAGAAGTGCACCAAGGCCGGGACGGGCTGCGGCAGTTGCGTCAAGGTGCTCGGCCAGCTGGTCACCGCCGAGCTGGAGGCGAGCGGCGTCGAGGTCGACAAGGGCCTGTGCGGCTGCTTCGGACAGACCCGCGAGGAGCTGTACGAGATCGTGCTCGCGCTGCGCGTCACGTCGTACCAGGACCTCCTGGACCGCTACGGCCGCAAGGACGCCCAAGGTGGCGACGGCTGCGAGGTCTGCAAGCCGGCGGTCGCCTCGATCATCGCCTCGCTCGCCCCGGCGATCGGCGCGAGCGGCCATGTCCTGGAGGGCGAGCAGGCGGCCCTTCAGGACACCAACGACCACTTCCTCGCCAACCTCCAGAGAAACGGCTCGTACTCCGTCGTCCCCCGGATCCCCGGCGGTGAGATCACCCCGGAGAAGCTGATCGTCATCGGCGAGATCGCCCGCGACTTCGGTCTCTACACGAAGATCACCGGAGGCCAGCGCATCGACATGTTCGGCGCGCGCGTCGAACAGCTGCCGCTGATCTGGACCCGCCTGGTGGACGCGGGCTTCGAGTCGGGCCACGCGTACGGCAAGTCCCTGCGCACCGTGAAGTCCTGCGTGGGGCGGACCTGGTGCCGGTACGGCGTCCAGGACTCGGTCAGGATGGCGATCGACCTGGAGCTGCGCTACCGGGGCCTGCGCTCCCCGCACAAGCTCAAGTCGGCGGTCTCCGGCTGCGCCCGGGAGTGCGCGGAGGCCCAGTCGAAGGACTTCGGCGTGATCGCCACGTCGAACGGCTGGAACCTCTACGTCGGCGGCAACGGCGGGGCGACTCCCCGCCACGCGGACCTGCTGGCGCAGGACCTGTCGGACGCCGAGCTGATCCGCCTGATCGACCGCTTCCTGATGTTCTACATCCGCACGGCGGACCGCCTGGAGCGCACGTCGACATGGCTGGAGCGCGTCCCCGGCGGCCTGGAGCACGTGCGCGAGGTGGTGGTCGAGGACTCCCTCGGCATCTGCGAGGAACTGGAGCGGCTGATGGCGGCGCACGTCGCGCACTACCGCGACGAGTGGGCGCAGACCATCGGCGACCCCGAGAAGCTGGCCCGTTTCGTCTCCTTCGTGAACGCGCCCGACACCCCCGACCCGGTCGTCGCCTTCGTCCCCGAACGCGACCAGATCAAGCCCGACCTGCCGCTGCTGTCGATCGGCCTGCCCCGAGCGGCAGACGTCCTGGAAGGAAGCGCCCAGCGATGACCCTGGCACCCGAGACGACCGACCTCGTGATCGAGCTCCGACTGGCCGACGGCTGGTTCACGGTCTGCGACCTGCAGCGGCTCCTGCCCGGCCGGGGAGTGGCGGCGCTGCTGCCGGACGGCGACCAGGTCGCCGTCTTCCGCGACCGCGCGGGCGGCCTGTACGCCATCGGCAACCGCGACCCGTTCACCGGCGCGGCGGTCCTGTCCCGGGGCCTGACCGGCACCCACCAGGGCCGTCCGTTCGTCGCCTCCCCGCTGCTCAAGCAGCGTTTCGACCTGCTGTCCGGGCAGTGCCTGGACGACGAGACGGTACGGGTGCGGACGTACGAGGTACGGGCGGCCTGAACGGGAGGGGACGGATCCCCTCCCGTGATCCGGCTCACCGCTCCAGCCAGGCCCCGGTGACCGCCAGTGCCGCGGCCATGACGCTCAGCTGCGGGTTCACCTCGGGGCAGCTCGGCAGCACGGACGCGTCGGCGATCAGCACGCCGTCCACGCCCCGGAGCCGTCCCACCGGGTCGGCCGGGGCACGCTCCGCGTCGGCGCCCGCGGCCACCGTGCCGGTGGGGTGGTAGGCCGACAGGTGCAGTCGGCGCGCGCTCACCCCGGCGAGGACGGCGTCCAGATCGGCGAGGGTGCGGGCGCGGGGAGCGGTGGGGATGCCGGTGAGGACCTCCTCTGCACCCGCGGCGAACAGCAGCTCGCCCATGGCGCGCACGGCCCGCATCAGCCGGCCCGCGTCCCGTGGGTCCAGGTCGTAGCGGAGCAGCGTGCGCTCGCGGCCCAGGACCCGGCCGGAGGGGCGGTCGGCGATCATCGCGCCGAGCGTGCCGAGCTGCCCCGCGCCGGCCAGCTCGCGGCGCAACTGCCCGCCCAGGCCCGGCAGGACGAAGGAACCCATGCCCGGCGGCGTGGCCGTGGCCTCGATCAGGATCCCCTCGTCGTGGTACTCCTCGACTCCGGCGCTCTGCAGTACGCCCTCCCAGGCGATGACCGGTTCGGCGAACCGCCCGGCGACGCCGGTGGCCGGATGGACGCTGAGGTTGCGGCCGAGCCGCGGATGGCCGCCGAGGCCGGAGCGCCGCAGCAGCGGCGGCGACTGGAGGGCGCCCGCGGCCACGACCACGAGCGGTGCCAGGATCTCGAACTCCCCGCCGCCGTCCCGTCGTACGCGCACGCCCGCCGCGCGCGGCCCGCCGGGCCGGTCGCCGTCCACGAGGATCCGGCGTACCCGTGCGCCGGTCACGACGCGTGCCCCGGCGGCACAGGCGTCGGGCAGGACGGAGAGCTGGACGCTCTGCTTGGCACCGGTCGGGCAGCCCACCACGCACTGGCAGGACCCCTTGCAGCCGGGCGCGTTGCGCCGCAGCGGCGCGGCCCGCCAGCCGAGCCTCTCCGCGCCGGCCAGCGCGAGCCGACCGTTGGTGCCGAGCACGTCGAGGGGCTGACGGCCGACGCGCAGGGTGCGCTCGGCCTCGTCGAGGCAGGGCCCGAGGCGTTCGGCGAGCGCGAAGCCGAAGTCGCGGGTCCAGCGGGTCAGTACGTGGCCCGGGGTGCGGTAGCAGGTGCCGGAGTTGACCACGGTGGTCCCGCCGACCGCCCGGCCGACGGGCAGCAGCAGCGGCGGGTCGCCGAGGGCGACGGTGGCACCTCCGTCACGGTAGAGCTCGGCGAACCGGTCCAGCGGGGCACGCCTGCCGAACGAGGCGGTGGAGTGGTGGTGCCCCTCCTCCAGTACGACGACGGCGAGCCCGGCGCGGGCCAGGGTGCGGGCCGCCACGGCGCCGCCCGCGCCGGAGCCGACGACGACGGCGTCGGCGGTGGAGCGGACGGGCCAGGCGCCGGCCGGCGTGCAGTCGAGCGGTGGATCGGCGGGCGCCGGCGCGGTGGGCCTCGCCCCGTCCTGGAGCAGGCGCTCGGTACCGGCCGCCAGCAGGACGGGCACCTTGAGCACGTCGAGGAGCGGGAGCAGCGCACGGTGCGCGCCCAGGCCGGCGAGCACCGCCTCCCGCTCGCCGGGGGTGAGGCCGGCCAGGGAGCGCCCGGTGCGGGCCAGGGCGTAGGCGTCGACGGCGAGCGCGGCGGCCCGTACGCCGAAGCGGGCGGGAAGCGGCATCGAGTCGAGGACGCGGTCGAGGCGGGCGGGCACACGGGCGGACCAGGGCTCGGTGCCGTCGTCGGCGAGCAGCGCGGCGACGAATCCGGTGAGGCTCATCGGGTGCCCACTTCCGCGTGGGCGGTGCCGGCCAGGTGCCACTCGGCCTCGGTGCGCCAGCCGCCCGGCCACCACCGTCGCTCCAGCAGGACGTGGGCGTCGGCGCGTTCGCTGTTGCGGCAGAGGGCGGGGGCGCCGTCCGGGTCGGTGTAGTCGAGCGCGAGGGTGCGGTCCGCGGGCTGGGTGACCTCGACCCGGATACGGCGGAGCCCCGCGCGGCCGGTCACGGTCCAGGTGGGCAGGCCGACTTCGGCGCGGAACCGGCCGAGGCCCGCCCAGCCGATCGCGCCGCGCTCCGGACGACGCGGCCAGGTGCCGCCGTTGCGCCGCAGCCGCAGGAACACCAGCGGGGGCAGCCGGCGCAGCACGGGCCGCATGGACACGGCGGCGACGACCTCCAGGACGTCGCCCCCGCCGAGGTCGGCGTGCAGCCAGGCCCAGCGGCGGGCGTTGCCGTGGCCGTAGATGCGGGCCGAGCCGCCGGGGGCGCCGTCGAGGGTCAGGGTGGTGCCGTCGAAGGTGAAGGTGCCGTCGTAGGCGGCGCGCGCGGCGGGCAGGATCTGGGCGGCGGGGAGCAGGGGGCGGCGCCAGGACCAGCGGGGGAAGGTGAACAGCGGTGCGTCGGTGACTCGTTCGGAGAGGTCCCAGCGGAACGTCCCCGCCGATCCGGTCAGCCGTCCGGGGGTGGCCGACACGCCCGCCGCCGTGAACCCGTCGCAGGGCCGGTCCCACGGGGCCGGGCCGAAACGGGCGTGCCGCACGGGTCCGTGCGCGGGGAAGGCCGCGGCCCAGCCGTGGGCGTAGGGCGGGGAACCGTCGGCGGGTGCGGTGAGTTCGTGGTGCAGCCACAGTCCGGTGCCGGTGGCCGGGTCGGTCAGGGTGGTGTACCAGACCTCGGTGCGCCCCGGCTCCCCCTTCCAGCGGGGCGAGATGAGCGCGTCCGCGGCCTCGCGGCGGGGGAAGCGGAAGCTCGCGAGGAACGGCGCCAGGCCGGTCGTGAGGGGAAAGCGCAGCGTGCCGGTGCCGACTCGCGTCCCGTTCTCGTACAGGGTGAACGGCAGCACCGTCATCGACGTGAGCGGGCGGCGCGGGGTCACCGACTTCCAGCCGTCGAGGGTGAGGTCGCGGCCGTCGGCGGTGAAGCTCAGGCGGTAGCGGATCCGGCGCCTGGCGAGAGGGGAGATCTCCAACTCGCCCCGGGCCCGCGGGTCGTCGGACAGGCCCGCGATCCGTATGCGCCCGGTTGCCCGTGCCGGGGTCGTGGCGAGGGGGCGCAGCACCCGGTCCGCCGCCACCCGCAGGTCGAGGCGGATCCGGCGGGTGCGGTCCTCGCCGTCGAGTCGGACCGTGCCGAGCATCGTCTCGCGGAACGTCGTGCCGCGCGCCTCCGGTGTCCGGTGCGCACCGGGGCCGGTTTCGGCGCGGGCGTTCGGGCCGGCCGTCACGCGAGCTCCTCCAGCATGATCCGCTCGGTCGCGGTCAGATACACCTCGGCCGCCTGCCGTGCGCCGACCTCGTCGCCGGCCGCCACGGCGTCCACCACGGGTTCGAGTCGCGCGTGGGCGGCCTCGGCGTCGGTGAAGGGCCCGACCAGGGCGGCCCGGACCGGCAGGTAGGCGTTGAAGAGGGTGTTGGTCAGCAGGACGTAGACCCGGTTGCCGGTGGCGCGGGCCAGGGCCCGGTGCACCTCGATGTCCGCGAGCTGCACGGCCTCGCCGCCGTCGGCGTCGCGTACGGCGTCGAGCAGGGCGCGCAGTCGGGCGCGGTCCTGCGCGGTGGCCCGGGTGGCGGCCTGCCCGGCGATCAACTGGCCGATGGATCGGCGCACTTCGAAGATCTCACCGATCCAGTCCGGGCTGTGCCGTACCAGCATGGGCAGCAGATCGGCACCGCCGAGGCGCGCGAAGTCCCGCACCCGGGTGCCCACGCCGTGCTTGGTCTCCAGCAGGCCCGCCTGGACGAGGCGGCCGAAGGCGTGCTTGAGGGTGGTGCGGTTGACGCCGTAGCCGTCGGCGAGCCGGCGTTCCGGTGGCAGATAGCTGCCGACGGGGTGCCGCCCGGCGAGGATGTCCTCGCGCAACCGCCCTTCCAGGACGTCGACGACCGTGTCGCGGGGCAGTGCCTCCATGGGGTTCCTCCGTGTGCGCCTCGGTGATCCGGTGACTCAGTGGATGAGCCACCCAACCAACGCGGCCGCGGGAAGTCAATGGCGCGTGCGTCCCGGCCACTTGGGGACGGGCGCGGCGACCGGACCCATCGGCGGCGAGCAGGTGGTGGGCCGGCCGCGCCCGCCGCGCCGGGGAGCATAGTTGCGGATGTCGTTCAGGGAGTCGAGGTCGTGCGCGGTGTACCAGGCTGCCTCCCGACCATCCTGCGACGCTCGATACTCGAGAAAGCCG
>NZ_JBFBJT010000116.1:0-23944 GCF_040686175.1 Streptomyces sp. NPDC086077
TGACGCGGAGCAGCTCGTTCAGGACGTTCGTCAGGTCCTCCGGCCGGCTCTCGAGGCGCTTCATCAGCTCGGGGTGGGTCAGGAGGAGGTAGACGATGTTGCTGATCTGGCAGGTGGCCGTGTCCTGCCCGCTGAGCGTCAGCGTCAGGGCCATGACGGCGATCTCCTGGTCGTCGAGCATGTCCTCGCCGACCTTGGCCGCGACCAGTGCGCCGATCAGGTCCTCCTTGGGGGTCTTCCGCCGCTGCTGGACCATGTCGACGAAGTACGCCCGCAGGTCCGCCTTGGCCGTCGCCGCGGTCGCACGGCTGTCCGGGCCGGTGGCGAGCAGATGCTGCAGGTTCTGCCGCATGAGGGCCCAGTCGTCCCGGGGAATCCCGAAGAGGTCGAAGATGGTGTGCTGGGGGAGCGGGTCCGACAGGTGGCGGACCAGGTCCGCCCCGGGCCCCTGCGCGGCCATCTCGTCGAGCAGGGTGTCCGCCAGCCGGGTGATCCGCTGTCGCATCCCGTCCACCTGCCGCTGGGTGAACGCCTGCGACGCCAGGCGCCGCAGACGGCTGCTGTACGGGGGGTCCATCACATTGATGGACTCGGTGGAGACGATGGGTTCCGGGGTCAGCCGCGGGTAGTCGTGGTCCACGATCGCCGCCCGGCTGAAGCGGTGGTCCGTGGTCACCCGCCGTACCCCCTCGAACCCGGTGACCAGCCAGGCGTCGGCGTCACCGTACGGCAGCCGGATGCGGGCGATGGCGTCGCGGTCCATCAGCTCGGCCAGGGAGGGGTCGAAGTCCATGCCTTCGCTGAAGTCAAACGGACACGTGATCGCTTCGTCGCCTGGGGTCATGACGCCGTACTCCCTCGATGCCTCGGCTGCTTGCGTTAGTCCATGCATATGTCACTCCGGGAGACCGAGCCACCGGGATACACCCAATGCGCTGTTCGCCGGCCCCCGGGGCTCGTGCGGTCGCAGGGAGGTGCAAGAGCGGGATGCGTGTGTAGGGAGGACAAGGGGAGTCGACGTGAGCAGGCCGGCCCTCAGCCGCTACGGCATCCAACCGGCTCCCGGAGTACCGGCCTTCGTCCAGGCAGTCATGAACGCGATCGCCGCGGGCAAGCCGCGCCGGGAGGACCTTCTCGCCGACCCCACGACCCCCGACAGCGACTCGGCCGAGCCCGACGGGCCGGCCTCCACGGCGCTGCCCACGGTCTCCGTGAGCATGCACTGGGACGCGGCGGGTCGCGTACGGCCGGTCCCCCGCGGATCCGGCTGGCGGACGGTGGCCTCCCTGGCGGCCATCGAGGTGTTCAAGGCGCAACTGGACGGCTCCTGGAGCCGGATCAAGACCTGCCGCAACCCCCGATGCGCCGTGGTCTTCTTCGACCGCTCCCGGAACAACAGCGGGGTCTGGCACGACGTCAAGGTCTGCGGCGACGCGGCCAACCTGCGCGCGTACCGCGCGCGCCTGCGGGCGACCCGCACGCCCCTGACACGCGCCGCCGCCCCGGCGCGCCCACACCCTCCGAAGCCCCACGGCAACGCTGGTCGCGCCAGCCGTGGGGCTCGATGAGAGGGCCGAAGAGCGGGGGCTTCACCCCACGCCGTCGGCGAGACGTTGTCCGCGCGTCGCCAGGTCGGGCCGCCTGCGCGGGAAGGCGTCAGAAGACCTGCGCGAAGCAGCCGAACGCGATCGCCACCGCGCCCACGATCGCTGCCGGTACCGCGAGAATCTTGGGCAGATTCATGGCACTCCTCTCTCGGCTCACAGGCAGTTGCGAACGAGCCACTCGTCGGGGTTGTAGGTGTCCTTCGCCGGATCCGGCACCGTGGCCGGCCTCTCCTCGAGCGTGTCCTCCAGGCGGATCCGCTCCGGCAGCTTGCCGAACCGTTCCCGGCGCACGGCCTCGGCCGCAGTCGAGTCAGCAGTCTCTTCGTGTGTCATCTCGCCCTCACGCACGTGTCGGATCAGACAGAGCCCGCTCGGATGGTGACCGCGATGCGCGACCGCGGGGCCATCTGCTCTACGTCACCAGCTCAAGTAGTGACGATACTTCCCCATGGAGCGTCACTCGTCAAGAGGGTGATGCATGTCGGCGGGGAACCACCAGGCGTGATCAGCCGCCGCCCCTCAGCGGGCGCCGACCGCCTGCGCCTGCTTCTTGCGCGCACGGTAGGCGGCCGCCTTGAGCTTGTTCCCGCAGGAGTCCATCCCGCACCACTGCCGGCGCCTACCTCGCGACCGGTCGATGTAGACACGAGTGCATTCAGGGTTGCCGCACTCCTTCATGAGCGGCACGTCCGCGCCGCTCAGCAGCTCCACCGCGTTGCGCGCCACGACCGACAGGGCCTCTTCCTGTGTCGCGTCCGTCCATCGCCCCGTCGCGGTCAGCTGCGGCGCCGCGGGGGGCCTTCGGGCCGCGTCGTTGACCACCGCGAGCGCCCCTCTGCCGAAGGCCTCCTCGGCGACGCGGGCCGTGACCAGCTCATAGATGGCCTCGCGGACGGTCACCGCCCGCTCGACGTCGGATTCTCCGGCCGGGGTGACCGCGTCGACGATTCCGGATTCGAGGTACCAGGCGTCCAGCCGGTCCCCGGAGACGAACATCTCGAAGCGCACCGACCGGCGGGCGCGCAGCGTCGCCGCGAAGTCGAGGGCGGGATTTCCGCACAGAAAGACATGCTCCAGATTCACGTCACCATGTTGGCAGGTGACGTATCGCACTGCAAGATACCGGTCCGGTTGCCCTGCTCCCAGGGCGGTGGTGGGATGGATGTGCTCTCGCGTCGGCCGCGGGAAGCGGTGTCCGCCAGGCGGGTCACCCCCGGAGGGCTGTCTGCCGGCTCAGGTCCGCCGGCCCTGACCCAGGAGACACGGATGAGCAGTTATCGAGTCGCACAGGTCGCCACCCCGAACGGACCCTTCGAGATCGTGGAGCGTGAGGTGCCGCACCCGGGGCCCCGCCATGTACGGATCGCGGTGGAGGCCTGCGGGATCTGTCACAGCGACGACTTCTTCGTGAGCGGTGGACTGCCCGGAGTGCAGTTCCCGGTGGTCGCGGGGCATGAGGTCGCCGGGCGCATCGAGGAACTCGGAGAAGGGGCGCAGGACAGCAACTGGAACGTCGGGGACCGCGTGACCGTGGGCTGGTTCGGGGGCAGCTGCGGTCACTGCACGCCCTGCCGGCAGGGCGACTTCATCGTCTGCGAGAGCCTGAAGGTTCCCGGCTGGACCTACGACGGCGGCTTCGCCGAGTCCATCGTCGCGCCCGTCGACGCCCTGGCCCGGATCCCCGACGCGCTGACGGCGGCAGACGCGGGGCCCCTGGCCTGCGCGGGCGTGACCACGTACCACGGGCTGCGGCGCAGCCCCGCCCAGCCGGGCGACCTGGTCGCCGTCCTGGGCATCGGTGGTCTTGGCCACCTGGCGGTCCAGTACGCCACGGCCATGGGCTACGAGACAGTGGCCATCGCGCGGGGTCCGGACAGGGCCGAACTCGCCAAGCAGCTCGGGGCTCACCACTACATCGACAGCACGGGCTCGACCAGCGTCGCGGATGCCCTTCAGGCCCTGGGAGGCGCCAAAGTGGTGATCGCCACCGCCGGCGCCTCCGACGCCATCGCGGCGACGGTCGACGGACTCTCCCATCGCGGCGAGCTCGTGGTCATCGGGATAGATCCCGATCCGGTGCTGATCAGCCCGGCCCAGCTGATCATGCGGGGCAAGACCGTGCGCGGTCACCCGTCCGGAACCGCGCAGGACGTGCAGGACACCCTGGCGTTCAGCGCGCTGCACGGAATCCGTCCCGTGGTGGAGGTCATGCCCCTGAGCCAGACCGGCGAGGCCTACCAGAGGATGCTCGCCAGCCGCGCCCGCTTCCGTATGGTGCTCACACCCACCTGACATTCACTTCTTCCAGCTCCGCCAGACACCGTCCTGGTGGCGCGCTGCCTCCATGGCCTGAAGGCCGGGGAGGCCGTCGAGGTCGGTTCGGGTCCGGACGCGGCGCCGTGGCCGAGCCGGGCCACCGTGAAGTCAACTTCACGGCTACGACCTCTCCGCGGAGGCGGTCACCGCGACCCGCGCCGACGCAGGTGAACTGCTCCGTCACCGTGGGCCGTTCGGACGCCGGCCGCCTTCCGCTCCCGGACGGCGCCGTCGACCGCGTCCCTGTGCGACCTGGCCACACGGGGCGCGCCGCTGGCGGCGCACGGGACCACGCGTTGTCAGAGGCCTGCTCTACAGTTCCCGTCACTTGATCACTGCGGGTGCGGGAGGCACGCATGGGGTGGGTGTCGGCCGGCGACTACGAAGTCGCCCTCGACGACGGCAAGGTGGTGTGCCGCAACGCGGCCGGGCGGCGGCTGAAGTCCGTACCGCCCAAGATCGCCGATGATCCGGCGGTGGTGGGGCTGCGTCAGCTCGTCGAGTGGCTGGAGCGGCACGAACGGCAGTGCCTGGCCGACGTGGAGCGGTGGATGGTGCGTTCGCTGCCGGTGCCGTTCGCGGTCCTGGCGCGCGTCTGGCCGGACCCGGCCTGGCAGGCCGCCCTGCGCGACCTGGTGGTCACCGGCGCGGACGGCGTGGTGGCCGGGTTCCTGCGGGACGCGGACCCCGAGCGCGGCCTAGGTCTGGTCGACCTCGACGGCGACACCGTCCGGCTCACCCCCGCCCTGGTCCGTGTGCCGCACCCGGTGTTGCTCGACGACCTGGAGGAGCTGCGGGAGTTCGCCGTCGAACTCGGCGTCGAGCAGCGCGCCCAGCAACTCTTCCGCGAGGTCTGGCACCGGCCCGCGACACTCGACGCCGAGGCCGCCTCCGTCGAGGACTACGCGGGCGGGGCCTTCAAGGAACTGCGGTTCCTGCACGGCCGGACGACCCAGCTCGGTTACCGCGTGCGCGGCGGCCACGCCGTGTGCTCCGTGCTGGAGGACGGCCGCGGCGTCGAGGCCCGGGTGTGGATCGGCGATTACGACGGCTACGAGGAGACGGAGACCGGTGCCCTGGTCTTCAGCGACCCGGCGGGGCGAACGCTGAAGCTGGGTCAGGTCGGGCCGGTGGTCTGGTCGGAGGGCATGCGCATGGCGGCGGCGCTGTACGCCGGGCGCGACATCGAGGACGAGGAGCGGGCGGCATGACGACCCACGACGGGACCAACGACGACTCGTACGACGGCATCGCCCACGACGAGACCACCGCCGCCACCCTGCTCGACGCCGGCGCCGTCCTGCCCCCGGGCACCACCGTCCGGGAGGACGCCGACGTCCTCACCGTGCGTACGTACACGCATCCCGCGCTGGACGAGCGCAAGGTCGTGCGGCTCGTGCCGGGCACGCTCGGGGAGGCGGAGGATCTCGCCCTGGACTTCCTCGGACTGGTCCGGGAGCCGGAGGTCCGCGAGGTCGGGCAGGTGCGTCGGGAGACCCTCGGCTTCCCCGCGTGGGCCCTGGTCAACGACCCGGCGAACGGGCACCACGCGCTGGCGCTGGTCAAGGACGTCGAGCGGCTCGCCCGGCAGGCCAAGTCCCGTCCCGGTACGGCGAAAGAGGGCTTCGAGGCACTCGGCGAGCGGCTCGGCCGGGCGGTGCCGCACTTCCTGCCCACCTTCTACGAGCAGGCCGCCCGCGTCTTCCTCCAGCACGACAACACCACCTACGCGGCCGCCTTCTTCGGCAAGGCCCGCGAGGCTGAGCGGGTGCACGCGCTGACGGTGGACGAGGAGCGGCAGCGGGCCGTGTTCCTGGAGTTCGCCTTCGCCGGGGCACTGACGGTCAAGGCGCTCAAGGAGCATGTGAAGGCCCTCGCGGCACGACTGAGTGCGGCCGAGGCCTGGGCGCAGTTCCGGCAGCTGACCGTGGAGCGCTGCGCCGCGGGCATGCCGCCGTACGCGTCGCTGCCTCAGGACGCGCGCACCCTGATCAAGGCGGCGGGCCTGAGCCGGGTGACCGAGGAGTGCGCCCTGGTCGCGGATCTGCTCGTCTCACCCGCGGCGGTCCGGGCACCCGCGTCGTTCTGGAACTCCTACCGGGCGACGCTCGTCGTCCTGGCCGAGGAGCGACCCGCTGTCAGGGTCCGGCTGTTGGAGATCATGCCGGCCGGGCTGGGCCGGTCCATGAAGGACGACGACTTCTGGCTGGCGCTGCTCGCCGAGACCGGCGCGGACCGGCTGCTGACGGGTGACGCCGAGGTCTCGGACGGAGTCGACGCGGCGGACTGGCTGACTCGCTGGGCGTTGCATCGCAAGCACGGCGGCACGGTCAGCGGCCGGTCACCGGCCACCCTCGCGCTCGTCGGGCGCATGGCCGCGCGCCTGCGTGCCCAGGGCCGCCCGGTGGACCTCTTCACGGGCCGCTGGCAGGCCGGCGCCGACCTCGACCTGCTGGACCTGTGCGTGGCGGAGGCCGTACCGCTGACGCTGCCGGGGGCGGACGTGGACGTCTTCCTCCCCGTGAGCCAGTGGCTACACGAGACCGTGCCCGGGCGACGGGATCTGAAGGCCGTCGCGGCGGACCCGCGCCACCGGCGTCTGCTCTACGCGGCGATAGGGAACCTGAGCGGCCACCGCCCCGATGCCGGGCTGCTGGAGGGCCTGGCCGGGCACCCCGTGCTCGCCGACGTGCTGCGCGAGTGGCTGGACGACGCCGCCGGGGAGCTGGTCGAGGCGGCCGGACTGCCCGCCGCGCGCGCGGCGCTGGACCGCATGCGCCCCTTCCGTGCGGTCGCCGCCCGGATCAGCCCGCAGGCCGTCTCCCGGGTCGCCGCGCTCGACGTGGCGCCGCTGCTCGGCGTGACCCTGCGCGCCGGTATCCCGGACGAACTGGGCTGGCCCGCCCTCGACGAGGCGCTGCGGCGTCTGGACGCGGAGACCCGGCGCGACCACGCCGACACGCTCGCCGTCCACGAGGCCTGGCCGGCGCTGATCCTCTCCCGCAGACACAAGGCGATCGTCGTGGGCCCGGAGGACATCCTGCTGGAGCACGAACTGCGGCTCCCCGTGGAGCTGGACCGCTGGCGGCGTCCGACGTTCCGCTACACGGACGGCGAACTGCTGGTGATGTGGCACCACGACGGCAAGCAGTACGGCTACTGGTCGGCTCGCCCGTCCGAGGTGTTCACCCTCGGCGGCGAGAGCATCCCGCGCTGGTACGGCAGCGGCGACGCCGGCGAGACGTCGATCCCGCTGCCGGGCGGCGGACGAGCCACCGGTGGGCGCGCCCTGCACGCCGGGGACACGGTCCTGCCGCCGGAGCGCCGCATCCTCGGGGACGGCACCTCGTACTGGCGCCAGGGCCGGCAGGGACGGCAGCAGGTGTGGCTGGAGTACGACCCGGCCACCGGCACACACGGGCGTGCCTCGCTGCCCGCCTTCCTGAGGTCCGGCATCCGCGAGGGCGCCACCCTGCTCCAGCAGCACTGTGCGGTAGTGCCCCTGCAACCCGGCCTGGAGCGGAGCCCGTTCGGTACGGACGGCACGGTCCTCGGCCGGTGGGTGCGCGCGGAGGGCGAGGGCGACGACGCCCGCACCACCGTCGGCACGCCCGACGGCAGGACCGTCACGCTGCCGGCGAGGCGCGGCGGCCGGACGCCGGACGTGCCGCTCGGCGCGCTGCGGCTGCCCGGCGGCGCCGAGCCCGTCGTCGTCGCGCAGTACCGTCAGGTCGCCCTGTTCACGGGTGACGACGGCACCGGCCTGCGGGAGCTGGGCCGGCTGACGCCGCTGGAGCAGGGCGGCGAGTACGCCGCCGGCACGCGGCTCGTCCCGCCGGTCGACTTCTGGCATGCGCTGCGGCCACGCGACGAGAGCGCGTCGGCGATCCTGCGGTCGCTGGACGACGAGCAGGCGGGAGCGGTGCTGCGCGCCGGGGCTCAGGCGTTGGCGGAGCGGCAGGCGATGATCGCGGCGGCGGGCGGACCGACGCACGTGGCGGCGTCCGGCCTCACGCGGGCGACGGCGATGAGGCAGACCCATGCGGTGGCCCTGAGCCCGACGCACACGGCGGCGACAGCCCAGGCTCATTCGGCGGCCGTCAGCCCGACGCACACGGCGGCAGCCCAAGCGCAATCGGCGGCCCTCGGCCAGACGCAGGCGGCGGCGATGGTGACGCAGACCCCCGCGGGTGCCCTCGCCGGCACTCCCGCAGTGCCCACCGCCGACGAGGTCCTTCGGGACGTCGTCTCCCGTGCCGTGCCGGACCTGACCCAGCCCCAGATGCTGACCGGTGTCACGGTCCTGGTGCGCGCGGTGCTGCGGCTGGCCGAGTCGGTCGCCACTTTCGTGAATCCTCCTGCGGAGCGGCCGAAGGCGGAACGCAAGCGTGTCGACGGCATGTTCGCCGACCACCGCCCCCAGGACGGCGACGACCAGACGCTGCGTGAGGCCGTCACCGGTCTCGCCAACCTGTACGGATGGTGGGGTGGCGAAGAGCGCTGGAGCGCGCTGCGTCAGATCCGCGCCGTCAACCACGTGCTGTCCGGGAAGCCTGCCGACGGCAAGCCGCTGTCCAAGGCCTCCCGGCACACCGGGTCCGCCGACGGGTGGCACAGCGACGAGTTCACCGTTCCGGGCATCGGGATCGTGTGGCCGTCCGTGCTGGACGTGCTGCGCCCGCTCGCCTACCGCGCCGCCGCACCGACCGTGACCAAGGCCCACCGCGAGGCGCTGCTGCTGCTGTTCGAGGCGGTCACGGAGGGTCCGCTGGCGGCGGCCGGAAGTGCCGTGCGCGAGGTCGTCCTGAGCGAGCCGCACGACGGGCAGGAGCGGATCGGCCAGGTGCTACGCCGCGAGGGCCGCACCGTCGTCGTCCTCGGCTGCCAGAACGTCGACCGGCAGCACGGGCTCGTGCACTGGCTGGCCCTGGACCACGACCCGGCCGGTACGTTCGGCGCGGTCGCGCACTTCACGCTGGACAGGGAGAAGGCGCACCCACCGGTGTTCCCGGCCGAGGCGCTCGCCACGGTGACCGCACTGATCCGGGACAAGGGACCGGCGCCGTGGCAGCCGGAGGCGCCCGCCGCTCTGGCCGCCGCGACGCAGGAGGGTCTGGGACTCCTCCAGGCGAGCCTGCTGCTCGCCGGGACGCCTTCCCAGCTCACCGACGAGGTGGTCGCAGCGACCGGGCTGAAGCCGCGCCGGAAGGAACTCGGTGACGCCCTGCTGGCCTCGCTGGAGACCGCCGACCGCACGGCCCTCGTCGGCGCCCTGCTGCCCGAGAACGCCGGCGACCTGTGGACGGCCGGACCGGACATTGACGCGGCGGGCCGGCTGTGGGCCGAGCGGCTCGGCGGAGTGGTCCGCCTGCCCGAGGACCTCGCAGGGGAACTCTCCCTGGCCGGGGTGCCCGCGGGTTCCGCCGAGGAGGTGCTCAACCCGGGCCGCACCCCTTGGATCAGCCGTACCACGGTCCAGCGGCCCGGCAAGGACGGCGATCTGATGCCGGAGGACTCCCGGGCGCTGCCAGGACGGCACGACCTGACGCGTGCCGTGGCCACCCTGGCCGGACTCGCCTACTCCCTGCCGTACGGGCACCCCCTGCGCGCCGTCCTGCCGGACGGGCTGACCGCGCTGCGCCGCCGCGTCGCGGACCCCGGCCTGCTCCTCGACCTCGACCTGATGTGGACGGAGAAGGGCTCGTCGACGGCCGTGCAACTGCGCAAGGCATACGGTCTGCCCGCCACCGGTGGTGCCGACGCGCACGGTCTGACCTCCGTGGGCGAGGCGCTGGTGCTGCGCCCCTGGTACAGCGACCAGGAGGCCGTCCTGGTCCGCACCGGTGCCCTCGACGGGGCCGACGACCCGGTGTTCGGGCTGGTCGAGGGAATGGTCGGGGCCGGGCACGGCGAGGGCATGCGGGCCGTGCGCACGATCCTGGGCGACGAACTCGCCCGCGCCCTGGCTGCCGGAACGGGCGGCGAGGAGCCCGCCGGTCACGCCCAGGACCCGTGCGTCAGCGTGCCCGAACTGGTCGCCGAGGTCGCGAGGACCCACGGTCTGGGCGAGGACGCGGCGGCACTCTACCTCCAGTTGCTGGCCCTGCCCGACCCGACGGACCGCAACTGCGCCCGCTGGACGGGCTGGAAGCCGGCCCGCACGAAGAAGGCCCGCGCCGAGCTGGCAGCCACCGATCTGGTCGTCGAGGCCAAGCGGGCGCGCGCCGGACGGACCCTCTTCCTGCCGTGCGGCTGGCTCGACCTGAAGTCCCCCGCGCTGCCGGTGGAAATCTGGAAGCAGGCTCTCTACCCGATCCGTGACCACGCCTGCGTGGTGCCGCTGGTACCGGTGCCGGAGCTGTTCACGCGCGCGTGGGACCGCGTGCGCGCCGGTGACGCCCCGGCCTACGAGGAACTGACCACCCGAGCCACCCGCAAGGGCCGCCGCCGATGACCACCGTCCACCCGCACCTGGAAGACCCCGCACCGATGACCACCACCCTGTCCCCCGCCCCGGCCCGCCAGATCGTCCCGCCCGAGGACCGCCACGCGACCGAGCTGGCCTTCCTCGCGGCGTACGACGACGGACCGCGCCCGCCCGCCTGGCGGCTCACCCCGCGCGCGATCGTCACGTTCGTCATGGGCAGCGACGGCCGGTCGCTGAAGCTGCCCGACGACGCCGAGGCGCCGCAGGGGGTGCCGCGCCGCCTGGTGATCGAGGGCAAGTTCGTCGGCGACCGGGCCCTGGTCGAACGATGTGTGGTGACGCTCGCCGGGGAGCGCGGTCTGCTGCTCGTCGGCGAGCCCGGCACCGCCAAGTCGATGCTGTCGGAGCTGCTCTCCGCCGCCGTGTGCGGCACCAGCGGGCTGGTCGTGCAGGGCACCGCCGGTACCACCGAGGACCAGCTCAAGTACGGCTGGAACTACGCGCTGCTGCTGGCGCAGGGCCCCACCCGGCAGGCGCTCGTCCCCTCCCCCGTCCTGACCGCCATGTCGCGGGGCGCCGTCGCCCGCGTCGAGGAGGTCACCCGCTGCCTGCCCGAAGTGCAGGACTCGCTGGTGTCGTTGCTCTCGGAGCGGCGGATCGCCGTGCCCGAACTGGCGGGCACCGAGGACGCGTTGGCGCACGCCGCGCCCGGATTCACCCTCATCGCCACCGCCAACCTGCGCGACAAGGGCGTCTCCGAGATGTCCGCGGCGCTCAAGCGCCGCTTCAACTTCGAGACCGTCGGCCCCATCGGCGACCTCGACGCGGAGACCGCGCTGGTGCGCGATCAGGCCCGGGCCTCCGTGGAGCGGGCCGGGGCGCCGTTCCAGGTCGACGACGCCGTGCTGGAGGCGCTCGTGACGGCCTTCCGGGACCTGCGCGAGGGCCGGTCGGCGGAGGGCTGGGAGGTGGAGCGGCCGTCCACGGTGATGAGCACCGCGGAGGCCGTGTCCGTCGCCGGCGCGCTCGCCCTCGCGGCGGCGTACTTCCCGGGCGACCGTGACGTCCTCGGGCTGCTGCCGGGACACCTGCTCGGTGTGGTCCGCAAGGACGACCCGGCGGACGCGGCCCGGCTGCGCGGCTACTGGGACGGCCCCGTCCGGCGCCGCGCCGAGCAGGGTTCCGCCACCTGGCGCGCCCTGTGGGACCTGCGTACGGTCCTGGAGGGCTGACGGCCGTGTCCCTCACCCACAGGGCCGTCCCCGACTCGGGGGACACCCGGGCCACCGCCTCGCCGGACGAGGCGCTCGCCGCCCTCACCGGCCCGTCCGGGCCCTTTCTCGTCGGCGTCCGGCACCACGCGCCGTCCCTGGCCGCCGCCGTGCCCACGCTGCTGGACGAGGCGAAGCCGGACGTGCTGCTGGTCGAACTGCCCGCCGAGATGCAGGAGTGGCTGCCCTGGCTGGGGCACGAGGAGACGCGGGCCCCGGTCGCGCTCGCCGCCGCTCCCGCCGACGGGAGCGGCGGCCCGGGCGGTCCGGCGTTCTACCCGTTCGCCGACTTCTCACCCGAACTGGCCGCCGTGCGCTGGGCCGCCCGGCAGGGCGTGCCGGTGATCGCGTGCGACCTGCCGCTCGCCGACCGGGCGTGGGGCGAGGGCCGGCGGTCCGCCAGCCGGCAGACGGGCGGCCCCGGTCTCGCCGCCGCTCTGCGGACGCGGCTGACCGGCCGTCCCGGGGACGACCTCTGGGACCGGCTCGTCGAGGCGACCGCCCCGGGCTCCCCACCCGAGGCCCTGCGCCGGGCCGCCCTGCTCACCGGCTGGGCGCTGCGCCAGGACGCGGCCGCCGCGGGTGGCGTGCCGGGGTTGGACGTGCGGCGCGAGCAGTGGATGCGGGCCCGGCTGGCAGAGGCCACCGCGCACGGTGAGAGGGCGGCCGTGGTGGTCGGCGCGTTCCACGCCCCGGCGCTCGTACGGCCGGACGCGGGGACGGGTGCCGAGGTCGGCGCGTCCTCGGACACGGCATCGGTACCGCGGGAGACGGGCGCGGAGGCCGTGACGGCGGCCTCCGCGCAACGGCCCGGCTGGACCACCTCGTTGATCCCGTACACGTACGCCCTTCTCGACGAGCGGTCCGGTTACCCGGCGGGCATCCGGGATCCGGAGTGGCAGCACATGGTCCTGCGGGCGGCGGGTGATCCGGCGGCGCTCCAGGAGGCGCTGACGCGGGCGGCCGTCCGCGTCTGCGCCGAACTGCGCGGACTCGGGCACCCGTCGGGGCCCGCCGACGCGCGGGAGATCAGCCGGCTCGCCTCCGACCTCGCCCGGCTGCGGGGCCTGCCCGCGGCCGGCCGCGGTGAACTCGTCGAGGCCGTGCAGACGGTACTCACGCAGGGTGAGCCCTACGGGCGCGGGCGCGCCGTCGCGAGGGCGATGGAGCGGGTGCTCGTCGGCACGCGCGGGGGGCGCCCCGCCCCGCAGGCGCCCCGCAGCGGCCTCGTCCCCGCGGTCGAGGCCGAGGTGGCGGGGCTCGGCCTGCCCGGCCCGGCGGAGGGCAGTCCCGGACCCGCGCGGGATCTGCGGCTCGATCCGTTGCGGTCCGATCTCGACCGGCGCCGTGAACTGCTGCTGCGCCGGCTGACGGTGTGCGGGGTCCCCTACGGGGAGGCCAAGGAGGTCGTCGGCGCGGGCGGTGCCGAAGTCCTCACCTCACGGTGGGAGGTGCGCTGGACTCCCGCCACGGCGGCCATGCTGACCGCGGCGGGCGTACGCGGGGTCACGCCCGCGCAGGCCGCCGAGGGTGTGCTGCGCGAACGGCGGCGCGGGGAGCGGGACGAGGGCGGGCCGACCGCCGCCCAGACCCTCGAGGGTCTCGAACGGGCGGCCGAGTGCGGCCTGACGGTGCTCGCGGACGAACGGCTCGACGACGTCGCGGACGTCCTGCCGCAGGCCGGTACGCTGCCCGAACTCCTGTCCGGGCTGGCCCTGCTGGACCGGCTGCGAGCCGGTCACGTCCCGGGCCTCGCCCCCGCGGCCGACCGTGAGGCCCGGGCGGCGGCCGTGGCGGAGCTGCTCACGGCCGCGGCGGTGCGGCAGGTGGACGGTCTGACCGGATCGCAGGACCCTGCCGACGCCCACGCCCTGCTCGAACTCGCCCATCGCGCCGATCTGCTGGGCGGCATCCGCCTCGCCGACGCCCTGAACCGCCTGTCCGCCGACGGCTCCCCGCTCATGCGCGGTGCCGCCGGGGCCGTACGGGTCCTGCTCGGGCAGGAGGACGCGCGGGTCTTCGGCGACCGCGTGGCCTCCTGGGTCGACGGGGCCACCGACTCCGGCTCGCGCACGGCGCTGACCGCCCGGCTCAGCGGCCTGCTGACCGCCGCGGGTCCGCTGCTGGAGGCGGCGGCACCCGCGCTGGAGCCGCTGCTCACGCGGGTGTCCGAGCTGGCCGACCGGGAGTTCCTGGACCGGCTGCCCGCGCTGCGCGGCGGCTTCGACACCCTCAGCCCCGCGGCCCGCGACCGGCTCCTGGCCGCCGTCGAGGAACGTCTTGGCGCCCCGCGCGTCGCCGAGACGGACGGTACGGATCCGGCCGCGCTCGCCGCCTGGACCCAGGCGGACTTCGCGGCCCGTGAGGCGCTGGGATCGCTGGGGCTGCTGCCCGTGTCCGAGGGCGGCACCGGAAGGCCCGGCGTCACGGCGGAACCCTCTCCCGGGTTCGGGGAGAGGGACCCCGCCGTCGAGCCGGCGATGCCCCGCCTCCTCGCCCCCGCCGACCGGTGGCGCCTTCTCCTCGGCCGCCGCACGGACCAACTGCCGTCGTCGGCGGGACCACTGGCGACCGCGCTGGACGAGCTGTACGGCAGCGGACGCGGCGAAGGCAGCCGGGGCGATCTGACGGGTGCCGGGGCCGGTGGTGGACGCCAGGCGCCCTACCCCGGGGTGCGGGAATGGTCGGAGGAACTGGCGGCGCTGTTCGGGCCGGGCGTCCGGGAGGAAGTGCTGGCGGCCGCGGCCGCGTCGGGCCGTACGGACGTCCTCGCCGAGCTGGACGCGGACAGCGTGCGGCCCTCCGTGGACCTGCTGCGCTCCGTGCTGCGGCATGCGGGCGGGCTGCCCGAGGCGCGGCTGGCCGCGCTGCGCCCGCTCGTGCGGCGGCTGGTCGACGCGCTGACGCGGGAACTGGCCACCCATCTGCGTCCGGCCCTGCACGGCACGGCCCTGCCGCGCCCCAGCCGGCGCCCCGGCGGCGGTCTGGACCTGGCCCGCACGCTGCGGGCCAACCTGGCGACCGCCCGCCGTGGCCCGGACGGCACGGTGCAGGTCATCCCCGAGCGGCCGGTCTTCCGTACGCGGGCGCGCCGGGCCGCCGACTGGCGGCTGATCCTGGTCACGGACGTGTCCGGGTCCATGGAGGCGTCAACGGTGTGGGCCGCGCTCACCGCCTCGGTGCTGGCCGGGGTACCGACGCTCTCCACGCACTTCCTGGCGTTCTCCACGGAGGTCATCGACCTGACCGGGCACGTGGAGGACCCGCTGTCGCTGCTGCTGGAGGTCAGTGTGGGCGGCGGCACGCACATCGCGGCCGGTCTGCGGCACGCGCGCGAGCTCGTCACCGTGCCCTCGCGCACCCTCGTCGTGGTCGTCAGCGACTTCGAGGAGGGATATCCGGTCGGCGGGCTGCTCGCCGAGGTCCGCGCGCTGGTCGGGGCCGGCTGCCACGTCCTGGGGTGCGCGAGCCTCGACGACACGGGCCGGCCCCGCTACTCCACGGGAGTCGCCGGTCAGCTCGTCTCCGCGGGCATGCCCGTCGCCGCCCTCAGTCCGCTCGAACTCGCCCGCTGGGTAGGGGAGAAGATCGCATGAGCCCGGACCTGCCTCCGGTCGTCCCGTCCGTCACCGCCGAACTCGTCGGCGCGCTCTCACCCAGGCTCCGCAAGCGGCTGGACGCGGGCGTCGCCAAGCTCGCGGCGCGTCCGGCCGTCCGTGACGGCGACACCGTGCGGATCGCCGTCGACGACGAGACCGACGTCGTACTGCACGCACCCGGCTGGAGGGTGGCCGGTGTGGACGCGATCCGCTGCGGATGCCTGCTGGCCCCCGACTGCCTGCACCGCGCGGCGGCGGCCTCGGCCGCGCCCGTCGCCGACGACACCTCGGGTACGGAGGGGGCCGAGGATCCGGAAACGGCGGCGGCTTCGCGAGCAGCCGGGGCTCCGGAAACGGCCGAGGCTTCACAGGGGCGGGAAGCGACAACGACGGGTAAGGCGCAGGGGAGCAACCCGGCGTCGCAGGCGGAGCCCGACACCGCCACGGACGACCAGCGCGCCGCCGCCCGGACGGTGTTCGACGCGGCTGCCGCCGTGCTGGAGGCCGGCACGGACGGTGCCGGCGCCGTGCTCCAGGCGGAGCTCCTGCGCGCCGCGCACTCCGCCCGCCTCGCCGGCCTGCCGCGGGCCTCGGCCGCGGCGGTCTCGGTGGTGACCGGGGTCCGCGCGGCCCGCTCCGCCGACGCCGGCTACCGCCTCGGCGATCTCGCCGACGCGCTGGCCGGCGTCCTGGGCGTCGCGCACCGCCTTCCGCACGCCACCGGCCCGGAGCTGACCGAACTGCGCGGCTCGGTGCGGCAGCCGTACCGCCCGGACGGCTCCCTGCGCCTGTACGGCCTCTTCTCGGAGCCGGTGCTCACGGCGACCGGCTACGCCGGCGCGGTCACCTGGACGGCCGGTGCCGACGGCCGCCTGTACACGGTCTCGGACGTGGCACCGGGCGGGCCCGCCCGGGCGGCCGGCGCCGCCGACCGGGCCGTGCGGATCGGCGACACGGCCCTGACCCACCGAGAGCTGTCGCGCGCGGGCCTGGCGGTGTCCGGTGCCACCGTCTCCCCGACGGGCCGTCTGGGAGCGGGGGCGGCGGTACGGGCGGTCCGCGCGGCCGGTGCCGCCTGGCGCGGCGAGCCGCTGGACCGGCTGTGGGCCGTACCCGTCGCCGAGCAGGTGGCCCGGGCCCTGGACGGCGGGCAGGACCTGCTGTTCCTCGAAGTGACCCTCATGGGCACGGTCCGGGAGACGTCGGGTGACTGTCTGCTGGCCGACTGCGCGGGCGTACCTGTGCGGCTGGCGAGGGCCCATGACTCACCGTCGCTCCCCTGTCGCGACAACCTCCGCCTGCTCGCCGCCGCCCGGGGCGGTCGGCTGCGGCTCGTCGCGCGTCTGGTCCCCGGACCACTACCCCGCGCCCTGCCGCTCGCCATCGAGCATCCGTCCGACCCCACCGCCCGGGTGGACCTCGGCCTGGACCGCCTCCAGCACGCGGACCTGCCCACCGATGCGCCCGCGCCGGCTGCCGCGGCCGTCGCCTCCGGGGACGAGGCCCCGCTGCATCTGCTGCGCCGTCGTGTGCACCAGGCGGTGGCCGGGGGCCGGCCTGTCCTGTCCTTCTCCCGGAGCGGATCGGGTGACAGCACTCGCCTGCGCCGCGCCGGCCTCGTCACGGCGGCCGATCTCCTCGACGACCTCCAGGCGTCCGCGGCGGAGCGCTCCCGCGACGCCTTCGGCCGGCTGCTCCCGGCCGACACGGACCGCTTCGCCCGCGCCTGGCTCGCCGCCGCCGTCTACACCGGCGTGGTCGAGCGGGCGTTGTGCGCGCATGCGTGGGGGGCCTCGGCGGCGGCGGTCGCAACTCCGGCCGGGATCCCGCGCATTTAGGTCAGGAACCGTCCTATACGGCTCCTAACGTGGTGCTCGTCCACGGAACACCGACGGAAGCCGGAGACGATGACCGCAGCGACGCACCACGCCACCACCCCGACCACGCCCGCGCCCCGCCCCACCGGCGAGCGCGCCGACCTGCTGGAGGCGCTGGCGCACCATCGCGGGTTCCTGCGCCTGACCACCCGTGATCTGACCGACGAGCAGGCCGGACGGCGGACCACCGGCAGCGAGCTGTGCCTGGGCGGCCTCATCAAGCACGTCACGTCGGTCGAACGGTCCTGGGTCGACTTCATCGAGCACGGGCCGGAGGTGCTGGGCGACTGGAACAACATGACCGAGGCCGACTGGGCCCGGCGTGCCGACGAGTTCCGGATGCTGCCCGGCGAGACGCTCGCCGGGGTGCTGGAGGCGTACGCCGAGGTGGCCCGCCGAACGGACGAACTCGTCGGGACACTGCCCGACCTGGACCTGTCCCACCCGCTGCCGCCGGCCCCCTGGCACGAGCCGGGCTCACAGTGGTCCGTCCGCCGGGTGCTGATCCACATCATCGGCGAAACGGCCCAGCACGCGGGCCACGCCGACATCATCCGAGAATCCCTGGACGGCGCCAAGAGCATGGGCTGACGAGGAGATTCCGGCGGGCGGCATCGCGACGTGACGCCTCCCGGTGCGGCGTTTCGGTGAATGGTGCAGGTGTCTCGGCGCTGTTCGTTCCCTTCGGCCGGCCGTGCCCGGCACGGTGTTCACTGCTGTGCCCTGCCGGGTGTCTGACCCTGGTGCTTCGGTATCGCCTCGGCTGAGGGCTGTGTCAGGTGCCGAACCGAGCTGGGAGTGTGCAGGGTGCGGAGCCAGGAACTGGACGGACCTGAACGGATTGTCCTGGGCGAGCGCCCCGAGGCGGCGGTGCGGCTGTACGGCCTGCCGCCGGCCGGCGCGGGGGCCGATTTCTACCACCCGTGGCTGGCGCACCTGCCGGAGTGGGTGGAGTTGTGCTCGGTGCGGTTGCCCGGTCGGGGCCCCCGGGCAGACCAGCCCTCGCTGACCGACCCCGCCGATCTCGCCGCCCGCCTGGCCGGGGTCGTCGACGACCCGGCCGACGAGCGGCCGTTCGCCGTGTTCGGCCACAGTGTGGGTGCGCTGATGGCTTTCGAGACGATGCGCCGGCTCCGGCGGGACGGCGGACGTCTGCCGGTCTGGGCGGGGCTGTCCGCGCTGCAGGGACCTCAGGACGGCGCCTACGCCAAGGGCCTTCTGCCCCTGTTGACCAACGGCACGGAGGGACTGGCCACGCTGATCGGCGGCCCGGTGCCGCGCTGGATGCTCGGGGACGCGCCGTTGATGGCCGCCCTGGGCACGCCGCTGCTCGCCGACTGCCTGCTCCTGCTGCACCACCGCCACCGCGCGGAGCCGCCGCTCGACGTGCCCCTCGGCCTGTACGGCGGTACGCAGGACCCGACCACCGACGCGGAGCAGCTCCGCACCTGGAACAGCCTGTTCGCCGCACCGGCTGAGCCTCGGCTCTTCCGTGGAGCGCACATGTACACGAACGAGCAGACCGAGGCGCTGGCGAAGCAGGTGGTCGCCGACATCGCGAGGGCATGCGACAGGGCGGGGGTCCGCCAGGGCCCGGTGGGCCGCGAGAACGTGGTGCCGAGCGTATGACCACTGGGGACGCCGCACGGACACCGGCCGCAGGCGTGGGACGGGGCTGGGCGGCGGGGGGATGTGCCTGGGCATCTTCCTGCTGGAAATGCACCTGACCGTCCTCAACGTCGCCGTCCCCCAACGAGGACACCGACCCGGACATCGACCTCGACGTCGTGGCCAAGGGGGCGCGCGAGACACGGGTGCGGGCGGCGGTGAGTGCCGCGTACGGCTTCGGAGGGCAGAACGCCGTCCTGGTCCTCACCGGCTGCTGACGTGCGCGGCGAGACGGGAGGCAGCGCTCAGCCGAGTGGGTCGTGGCCCCAGTTCATGAGTGAGTGGCGCCAGCGTGAGTCGCGTACGTCTCCCGAGGGGCGCTGAGCGAGATGGCGGCGGATGTAACCGACCACCTTGCGCATGTGCTGATAGTCCTCGTCCGACAGGTCGCTCCTCTTGCTGCGCAGGATGTCGAGGATGTGGCGTCCGGAGGCGTGCCCGGTGGACTCACCGCCGTCCCCGTGCTGCCCCGCGGCACGGGAGGCGTCCGTGTCGAGCCAGTCGCCGAGCGCGGACGGTGTCATGTTGACCAACTCGTCGAACGCCTCCCGCGTCTCACGCTTCTCGTCGTCCCGCACGCCGCGTCACTTCTTCTTCCGCAGGGCGGACGGCTTGTGCACCGCGGACCTTCCGGACTTGTCACTGCGCACCTCGTACTGCGGCTCCCCGGCCGAGGCGTCCACGGTCCGGCCTGCGGCCTTCGTCCGCTTGGTGATCTTCTTCTCCACCTTCCCCTCCGCCTCGCCGCCATGACTGCTCCAGGTGACCTCGTCACCCCGCTTCAGGGACTCGTCCCGCTTCCTGTCCTTCGCCATGTGGTTCTCCTCGCACGGGAGCGGGCGCGTCGGGTGCGTCCGCGACTGATTCGTGTGCGTGGTCTGCTTCCACGTTGTGCGAGGCGGGGCCGTCTCGCATCCCGGGTGCGGCCGCCCTGGTCGAGGTACTGCCACTCCGACTTGATAGGTAAGTGAACACTTGCCTATGCTGTGGTCGTGGCTGACGACCTGTTCAAAGCCCTGGCCGACCCCACCCGTCGCACGATCCTGGACGAGCTCACGGAGAAGTCCGGACAGACCCTGTTCGAGATCTGCTCGCGGCTGAGCATGAAGCACCAGCTCGGCATCTCCCGTCAGGGCGTCTCCCAGCACCTCGCCGTGCTGGAGGCCGCCGGGCTCGTCGAGACCAGGCGGGAAGGCCGCTACAAGTTCCACGACCTGAACACGGCCCCGTTGCGGCAGATCGCCGAGCGATGGCTCGTGTCCGACACCTCCGAACCGGAGAGCAGCTCATGAAGATCCACCTGACCAGCGTCTTCGTCGACGACCAGGCCAAGGCCCTGCGCTTCTACACCGAGATCCTCGGCTTCGAGAAGAAGCACGACGTCCCGGTGGGTGAGACGGACCGGTGGCTGACCGTCGTCTCGCCCGACGAGCCCGCCGGCACCGAACTCCTCCTGGAGCCCGTCGGCCACCCGGCCGCCAGGACCTACCGCGACACGCTCGTCCAGGACGGCATCCCGCTCGCCCAGTTCGCCGTCGAGGACGTGAACGCGGAGTACGAGCGCCTGCGCGGCCTCGGCGTCCACTTCCTCCAGGAGCCCCAGGAGATGGGTCCCGTCACCACCGCCGTCTTCGACGACACCTGCGGCAACCTGATCCAGATCGCGACGAAGCCGTAGCAGGTCGCCACCCCCGTGAGCGCCCGCCGCATCACTCCAGTTGCTCCCCTGTTACTGGGACAGCCGTCGGTCTCCTCGTCATCCGGGCGAACCGCACGAGACGTCGGAGTGCGCGCGCCGGTACGGGCCGTGTCGAACCGTGCAGGGCGGGTACCCAGGGCTAGCGCGGAGGGAGTGATCCGGATGGTGCAGGACGGCGACGACGCGATGCTCGCCCCACGGGCCGAGGGCAGCGGTCTGCGGCTGGCGGCGCAGCCGCCCGCGGAGCGGTCCGCGCCGGACGAGGCGGCCGGTGACCTGCCCCGGGATCGCAACCAGGCGATCCTCGAAGCCGCCAAGCAGGTCGGCACCCTGCTCAAGCGCGGCGGGCACGACTTCGCGCTGGCGGGCAGTGTCGCCGCCTACGCCCACGGGGCCAGCGAGAACCTCCAGCACGACGCCGACTTCTGCATCCGGCCCGAGGACTCCGAGGCCGTCGCGGCCACGTTGCGCGGCGCCGGGCTGCCGGTGCACACCCCGCCCGAGGACTGGCTGCTGAAGTCGACGTGCTTCGGGCAGGACATCGACATCATCTTCGAGCTCGCGCACCGCCCCGTCTCGACGGGCATGCTGGACCGGGCCCAGGAGATCCCGGTGGACTCCGTGCGGATGCCGGTGCTGGCGCCGACCGACCTGCTCTCCAGCCTGCTCGCCGCCTTCTCGGAGCACCACTGCGACTTCGGCGCGGTCCTGCCGATCGCCCGTGCGCTGCGCGAGAAGGTCGAGTGGGAACGGATCCGCGAGGACATCGGGGGCGAGCCGATGGCGGACGCCTTCCTGTTCATGCTCGAGCGCCTGAACGTGATCACGCCACGGGAGGAGCTGCCATGACCGGTCCCGAGGCACAGGGCGCGCCCGGCGCTCCGGCCCCCGAGCACCTGGAGTACCGCGTCGCCCACCTCCGTGACCGGCTCGCCGCCGGGGACCTCGGTGAGCTCGGGGTGCGGATCGAGGTGCGCGGCGAGGCGGTGCTGCTGACCGGCACCGTGCCCTCCGACCGCTGCCGCGACGACGTACGCCGTCTCGCCCAGGAGCAGCTGGCCGGACTGCCGGTGCACTACGACCTGGTGGTCACCGACTCGTCCTCGCCCGATCACGCGGAGGACCTCACATGATCCGGATCGCCGCCGTCGGGGACATCCACATGGGTCCCGACAGCCAGGGCGTGCTGCGCCCGGCGTTCGAGACGCTGCCCGACTGTGCCGACGTCCTGCTGCTGGCCGGGGACCTCACCCGGCACGGCACACCGGAGGAGGCCCGGGTGGTGGCCCGGGAGATCGCGGACCTCGGCGTGCCGGTCGTCGCCGTGCTGGGCAACCATGACCACCACGACGACCGTCCGCAGGAGGTCACGGCCATCCTGGAGGACGCCGGTGCCCACGTCCTGGAGGGGCGGTCCACGATCGTGACCGCCGACGGGAACCGCCTAGGGGTGGCCGGGACCAAGGGGTTCGGGGGCGGCTTCGTGGGGCGCAGCGCCGGTGAGTTCGGTGAGCCGCTGATGAAGGAGTTCGTGCGCTACTCACGCCGGTGCGCCGACGGGCTGCGTACGGCGCTGGAGCGGCTGGCCGGCGAGGACTGCGACGTACGGGTCGCGCTGACGCACTTCTCCCCCGTGCCGGAGACGCTGGCGGGTGAGCCGCTGGAGATCTATCCGTTCCTCGGCAGCTACCTGCTGGCCGAGGCGATCGACACCGCGGGCGCCGACCTCGCGGTGCACGGGCACGCGCACGCCGGCACCGAGCACGGCATGACGAGTGGCGGCGTTCGCGTGCGCAATGTGGCGCAGCCGGTGATCGGCCGGGCGTTCCACGTCTACCACGTGCCGGTGGGTGCGCGACTGCCGTAGCGGCGGGCTGAAACAGCCGCGGACCGGCCGGCGCGCCGCCGCGGCAGGGCGGCGTACTGCACTTGGCGCCCCTTCGCGTCACCAAAGCGCGAAACACCTGCGGGATTGACATCGCGCGGTCTTTTCCAGGCAAGCCCTAGGGCTTCGGGACGGTTTCTCCCCGTACCTGACTGGAAGGAGACCTTTCGCATGGTGCACAGACATGCCGCGGCCGGGCGCCGTACGGCTCTGGTCGCGGTCGGCACGTTGATGCTGAGCGGGATCTGTTCGACCGCCGCGACCGGGGCCGAGCCGCCGCCCCTGGCGGGTCCGCTGCCCTCCGCGACGCAGACGCTCGGGGCCGACCGGCCGTCGGCGGAGGTGTTGCACGCGCTGGAGCGTGACCTCGGTCTGACCGGGCAGCAGGCGGCGACGCGGCTGGTGAACGAGGCGGAGGCGGGCACCCGTGCGGGCCGCCTCCGTCTCGCGCTGGGCGAGCGTTTCGCCGGCGCCTGGCTGAGCGGCGCCACCTCGGGCACGCTCACCGTCGCCACCACCAGCGACGCGGACGTGACCACCATCCAGGGACAGGGCGCGAAGGCCGCGGTCGTCGACGCGTCCCTGGCCGACCTCACGGCGGTCAAGGGCAAGCTGGACAAGGCCGCCTCCCGGGTCAGCACGCGCAACGCGCCGCAGTGGTTCGTCGACGTGCCGAGGAACAAGGTCGTGGTCGAGGCCACGAGCAGGTCGGCAGCGACCGCCTTCGCCAGGGCCGCCGGCCTTGACACCGGGCAGGTCGACGTCAAGGTGTCGTCGAAGCGGCCGCATCTGATGGCGGACATCACCGGCGGCGACGCGTACTACATCAACGGCGCGGCCCGTTGCTCGGTCGGCTTCTCGGTCACCAAGGGCGAGCAGCAGGGCTTCGCCAGCGCCGGTCACTGCGGCGACCCGGGCGACCGGACCACCGGCTACGACCAGAGCGAGCAAGGGACCTTCCAGGCCTCCGCCTTCCCCGGCAAGGACATGGCGTGGGTCGCGGTGAACGACAACTGGACCGCCACCGCCGGTGTCAAGGGCGAGGAAGGCGAGAACGTGCAGATCGGCGGATCGGTCGAGGCGCTGGTCGGGGCGTCGGTGTGCCGTTCCGGCTCCACCACGGGCTGGCACTGCGGCACGATCCAGCAGCACGGCACGAGCGTCAGCTACGCCGAGGGCGTCGTCGACGGTCTCACCCGCACCACGGTGTGCGCCGAGCCGGGCGACTCCGGTGGCCCGTACGTCTCGGGCGCGCAGGCGCAGGGGCTGACCTCGGGCGGCACGGGGGACTGCACGCGCGGTGGCACCACCTTCTACCAGCCCATCAACCCGGTCCTCGGTGACCTCGGGCTCACTTTGAAGACGGCCTCGACCGGTGCCGCGGCGCCGGGCCAGCAGGACGGTGGCCAGACCGACGGATGGGCCGCCGGCCGTATCTACCACGCCGGGGCCACGGTGACGGTCAACGGTGTCCGTTACCAGTGCCTGCAGGCCCACCAGGCGCAGGGCGCCTGGGCGCCGGCTGCCACACCGGCGCTGTGGCAGCGCGTCTGACGGTCCTACGGGACCGGGCGGCATCGGACGCGGCACACCGC
>NZ_JBFBJT010000117.1:0-23386 GCF_040686175.1 Streptomyces sp. NPDC086077
GGCCCGGCGGCCAGTCCTCGCCGCTCCCAGTAGCCGCACGCCGCGTCCAGCAGTGCCGTGCCGCCGCCCACCGGCTCGCCGGCGGCGCGGCCGGCGGCGGCGGCGAGCACGGCCGACAGCTCCGGCGGCACGGGAAGTCCGTCGTCGGGGAAGGGCGGCCCGTAGCGGACGGGCCCGTGGCCTTCCCGTTCCGTCCGCCGCATGCCTACCTCCGCGCAATCCCTGGTGGCGTGCCGGTGCCGTGTCGGGTCGCCCGGGTGCCGGGGCGGGCCGTCGGACGGTGCGTCGTGCTCACGGTTCCGGTCGTGCTCTCGCTCTGCGTACCCAGCGGGACGCCGCCTCAGGCGTCCCCTCGCGTGTCCCTGCGCCACAGCCGGTGACCGGCGGCACCGGCCGCTCCCGCGATCAGCAGCCCGCCCGCGACCAGCGCGGGCACGGAGTCGTTGAAGGTCCCGCCCGAGCCGGCCCGCACGCCGTGCCCGATCGAGGGACCGCTGCCGCACCACCCCTTCGGCTCGGCGCAGACGGGCGTGCCGCCGGTGGCGGCCTTGGGCGGCACGGTGAACGTCGCGCTCCACGCCGTGCCCGTTCCGCCGGCCGCCACGGCCGGGCAGGTGCCGTCGACGGACCACGCCGATTCCTTGCCGGCGGTGGCCGGATCGGCCGCGAACGTGCTCTCGGGCAGGAGGAGGGCGCTTCCCCGGTAGAGGGGTCCGGCGGACGTGGTTTCCTCGTCGACCACCAGTTCCAGCTGCACCGTGCCTTCGGCGAAGGCCTTGGAGGTCGCCTCGATCACCTCGGGCGGTGTCCCGGTCAGGGCGTCGCAGACGACGGCGACGGTCACGGTGCCGTCCGGCTGGGCGGCGGCGGGCGACACCTCCGCCTCCGGCTCGGCCGACGCGAGCGGAACGGCCCCACCCAGAGCAGCCCCGGCTATGAGGAGTACGGACAGGACTCGGGCGCTGCGGCGCATGGGACGGGCTCCTTAGACCGACGGAAGGGTACGGATCCGCACCCCCCACAGCCATCACAGCCCGCGGCCCTCACTCCTGCCCGCGCCCGGACCCCATTCGCGGGAACGGCACACCCAACCAGGTGACAAGCTCCCGTCGCGGGCGGGCGCCGCGCCCCTAGGCGCTCCCCCGCATCACTTCCTGCCGGACCCGGTCGCAGGAGCGGCTGATCAGCCGGGAGACATGCATCTGGGAGATCCCCAGCTGCTCGGCGATCCGGCTCTGCGTCATGTCGCGGAAGAAGCGCATGTACAGGATCTCCCGCTCCCGCTTCGGCAGCGCGGCCAGCCGGGGCTTGACGGCCTCCCGGTCCACCACCGTGTCCAGCGCGGGGTCGGCCGCGCCGAGCGCGTCGCCGAGCGAGTAGCCGTCCTCGCTGCCCGGCAGCTCGGCGTCGAGGGACAGCGCGCTGAAGCTCTCCAGCGCCTCGAGCCCGGACCGGACGTCCTCCCCGGTCATGCCGGTGTGCCGGGCGATCTCGGCCACGTCCGGCTGCCGCCCCGAGGCGCCCTGGCCGTCCGTCGACAGCTCCTGCAGGGCGACACGCACCCGGTTGCGCAGATCCTGCACACGGCGGGGCACGTGGAGCGTCCACATGTGGTCCCGGAAGTGCCGCTTGATCTCGCCGGTGACGGTCGGGACGGCGTAGCTCTCGAAGGCGTGGCCGCGGGCGGGGTCGTACCGGTCGACGGCCTTGACCAGTCCGAGGGCGGCGACCTGGCGCAGGTCCTCATAGTTCTCGCCGCGGCTGCGGAAGCGTCCGGCCAGCCGTTCGGCCATGGGCAGCCAGGCCTCGACCAGCTCGTCGCGGAGCGCGTCGCGCTCGGGGCCGGCGGGCAGTGCGGCGAGCCGGCGGAAGGCGACGGCGGTGTCGGGGGCGTCGTCGTGCGGGTGGTGCCGGGGGCCTGCTGAGCTTCGCATGTGCGTCGCAACTCCCTTGCCGGTGCTTTCGGTTGGACGGTCACCGTGGAAGCGCGCAGCCGGTCCGGACGGGCCGTGCGCGGGGGCCTGCGGGGCCGCTCCCACGGACGTGCCTCCTGTCCGAAGCACTGTTTCGCGCCTGCCCTCGGCCCCTGGGCGCAAACACCCCCGCCCGGGTTTTCCGTGCGGGTAGGGGGGTGACTCGTGACGGGTGCTGCCATGTCGTCACGTCCGGGAGGTCACTCCATGAGCACCAAGGTCTCCGACCACGTCCTGCAACGGCTGCGCGAGTGGGGTGTGGAGAACGTCTTCGGCTACCCCGGCGACGGCATCAACGGCCTGCTCGCCGCCTGGGGCCGCGCCGACGACCAGCCGCGCTTCGTCCAGTCCCGGCACGAGGAGATGTCGGCGTTCCAAGCGGTCGGCTACGCCAAGTTCAGCGGCCGGCTCGGGGTGTGCGCGGCGACCTCGGGACCGGGTGCGATCCATCTGCTCAACGGGCTGTACGACGCCAAGCTCGACCATGTGCCGGTGCTGGCGATCGTGGGCCAGACGCACCGCAGCGCGATGGGCGGCTCGTACCAGCAGGAGGTGGACCTGCACTCGCTGTTCAAGGACGTCGCCTCGGACTACCTGGAGACGGTGACGGTGCCCGAGCAGCTGCCGAACGTGCTGGACCGGGCGATCCGCACCGCGTACGCGCGCCGGTCCCCCACCGCGGTCATCATCCCCGGGGACGTGCAGGAGCTCGACTACGAGCCGCCCACGCACGAGTTCAAGATGGTGCCCTCCAGCCTGGACCGCAGTGCCTGGACGGCGATCCCCTCGGAGGACTCGCTGCGGCGGGCCGCGGAGGTCCTCAACGCCGGTGACAAGGTGGCGATCCTGATCGGCCAGGGCGCGTCGGGGGCACGCGCGGAGGTGGAGCGGATCGCCGAGCTGCTCGGCGCGGGCGTCGCCAAGGCGCTGCTGGGCAAGGACGCGCTGAGCGACGAACTGCCGTACGTCACCGGCTCGATCGGCCTGCTGGGCACCCGTCCGTCCTACGAGCTGATGCGTGACTGCGACACGCTGCTGACCATCGGTTCCTCGTTCCCGTACTCGCAGTTCCTGCCGAAGTTCGGCAAGGCGCGCGGGGTGCAGATCGACATCGACCCGCACATGGTGGGGATGCGCTACCCGTACGAGGTGAATCTCGTCGGGGACGCCAAGGAGACCCTGCGGCGGCTGATCCCGCTGCTGGACGGCGACCGCGGGCGTGAGTGGTTCGACACCGTGTGCGACAACGTGCACCGCTGGCGGGACGTGATGGAGCGCCGGGCGGGGCTGTCGGCGGACCCGATCAACCCGGAGTACGTGGCCCGGGCGCTGGACCCCCTGCTGCCGGAGAACGCGATCGTCACGTCCGACTCGGGTTCGATGTCCAACTGGTACGCCCGGCATCTGACGATGCGGGCCGGCATGCGGTCCTCGCTCTCCGGGACGCTGGCGACGATGGGCTGCGGGGTGCCGTACGCGATCGGCGCGAAGTTCGCCCATCCGGACCGGCCCGCGATCGCGCTGGTCGGCGACGGTGCGATGCAGATGAACGGGCTGGCGGAGCTGATCACGGCGGCGAAGTACCGGGACCGCTGGCAGGACCCGCGGCTCGTGGTCGCCGTGTGGAACAACCGCGACCTGAACCAGGTCACCTGGGAGATGCGGGCCATGGGAGGCGCGCCGTCCTTCCTGCCCTCGCAGGAGCTGCCGGACGTGCAGTACGCCGCCTTCGCCCGCTCGCTCGGCCTGACCGGGGTCCGGGTGGAGAAGCCGGAGGACGTCGAGGCGGGCTGGCGGGCCGGTCTGGAGGCCGACGGGCCCGCGGTGATCGAGTTCGTGACCGACCCGGCGGTGCCGCCGATCCCGCCGCACGCGACGTGGGAGCAGATGGAGGCGACGGCCGAGTCGATCCTGAAGGGCGACGCCGACCGGGGCGCCATGCTCCGGCAGGGCTTCAAGGCGAAGATGCAGGAATTCCTGCCGGGACGGGAGAAGCGGTAGCCGCGGCGGGACGGGCGCCGCGAGGCAGGCGAAATCAGGCCGAGTGCGGATCTGTGCATCCCGTGTCGCGGCCAGCCTGCCGGGTACGCGGTGCCCGACCCCGAGGATCTGGAGCAAGACATGCAGCGAGGCAGTGACCGGCTCAGCGTCCACCGGGACGAGGAGATGAAGCACGAACTGCAGGGGCTGCTGAGGTCGGGCCACCCCACCCGCTCGGAGGAGTGGTACGACCCCGAGCCCACCGCCGAGGACGACCCGCGCATCGCGGGGGGCCCGGTCATGCCGGGCTCGCTGGCGGAGATCCGGCTGGAGCTGGGCCGGATCCTGGGCCGCGGCGCGTTCCCCGCGGGCCCGGACGAGCTGATGAGCGCCCTGCGCCGGCGCAACGCGCCCGACCCCTTGATCGAGCCGCTGCGGCGGCTGCCCCGCTCGGCCCGCTACGGCAACGTGCAGGAGCTGGCCGAGGCCCTGACCCACGGTGAGCGGCGGAGGGAGACCTGATGTCGGCCGACTATGTGCGCGAAGTGATGACGCCGGGGGTGATGGCCGTCCGTCCGGACGCCTCGCTGGTGGAGGCGGCGCAGCTGATGCGCTCCCAGGACATCGGCGACGTGGTGGTGGCCGACGGACAGCGCGTGGTCGGGGTGCTGACCGACCGGGACATCACCGTACGGGCGGTGGCCGAGGGCATCGATCCGCTGACGGTGAGTGCCGCGTCGATGTGCACGCCGGACCCGGTGATCGTGAGCCCTCAGGACCCGGTGTCCACGGCGGTGGCGCTGATGCGCGAGAGGGCCGTACGCCGGCTCCCGGTCGTCGAGGACGGCATGCCGGTCGGGATGGTGAGCCTCGGGGACCTGGCGGTGGCCCAGGACCCGGAGAGCGCCCTCGCCGACATCAGCAGGGCCGAACCGGACGTCGCGGCGCGCCCCGCCCCCGACGTCCGCGGCGCCGTATGAGGCGGGACCGGGCCGCTCACCGGCCGCTTTCCGCCGACGTTCCGCTGCACGACCCAGGCACACGGAAGGATGCTGAGACATCATGCGTATCGCTTTTCTGACCGCTCCCGAGGGCGTCGAGCAGGTCGAGCTCACCGAGCCCTGGAAGGCCGTCACCGACGCCGGGCACGAGCCCGTGCTCGTGTCCACCGCGAGTGGCGAGATCCAGGCGTTCGACCACCTCGACAAGGCGGACACGTTCCCCGTCGACGAGGTCGTGGGCGAGACGTCCGCCGACTCGTTCGGGGGCCTGGTGCTGCCGGGTGGGGTCGCCAACCCGGACTTCCTGCGGACGGACGACAGGGCGGTGGCCTTCGTGCGGGACTTCTTCGAGCAGGGCCGGCCGGTCGCGGCGATCTGCCACGCGCCGTGGACGCTGATCGAGGCCGACGTCGTACGGGGCCGGGTGCTGACCTCCTGGCCGAGCCTGCGGACCGACATCGGCAACGCCGGCGGCACCTGGGTGGACGAACAGGTCAAGGTGTGCGACCACGGCGGCAACAAGCTCGTGACCAGCCGCAAGCCGGACGACCTGAAGGCGTTCTGCGAGACGTTCCTGGACGTGTTCGCGAAGGAGAGCGTGTAACGCCGACGCGCGGCGACGCAGATCGAGCCGGGCCGGGTTCCGCACCGCGGAGCGCGGCCCGGGCGTGTGTCACACGGGACCGGACTCCCGGGTCGCCGGGCTGCCCTGGCCCCACTTGCCCACCGGGGTCCGCCCGTCGGGGGCCACCTCGTTGCAGGCGCGTTCCCGTGCACCGTCACGGGTGCGGCCGGGGGCGACGAAACGGCGCGGATTGCGGCGCAGGTACTCGCCCTCCAGCTGCGCCATCCGGTCGTTGTGCGCGCGCAGCGCGTCGTTCGAGCCGTACAGCAGGGTGTCGTGGCGCGTGCGGTGGATGGTCTCCAGCTCTTTCATGAGCTGCTGGTCATCCAGCCGGCCCGGGTCGACTCCGGTCATCATGGTGCCCCCTCGTCGTGTTCTCTCATGCGGTACGGGTACCCGCCCGGCAAGCACTACCCCCGAGCGGCAACCGGGAGGGAGCCATGGATCTCGCGTTCCTGCATCCACTCTACGAACATCCGGGCCCTTGGGCCTCCGTGTACGTCGACCTGTCACGGCACCCGCAGGACGCGACCCGTCAGCGGCGGCTGACGGCCGAGGCGATGTCCCGGGAGCTCGCGGGGCAGGGTGCCGACGAGGCGACCTGCCGTGCCGTGCGGAACGCGATCGAGGAGCTGAAGGACTCGCCCGAGCCGCACGGCAGGGCCCTGTTCGCCCGTGCGGGCGCGGTGGTCCTCGATCCGCCGCTGGCCCGCGCCCCGCGGCAGGACCGGGCCCTGTGGGCACCGCTGCCCCGGGCCACCCCGCTGCTGGACCTGACCGGCGAGGACGCGGTGGCCGTCGTCGCGTACATCGACCGCCGGGGCGCCGACTTCGAGCTGCGCAGCGCGCTGACCCGCGAGACGGCCGGTTCGGTCACCGGGCGCCAGTGGCCCGTGCACCGGACGAGCAGCGCCGACTGGTCGGAGCGGCACTTCCAGCTGCGGGTGGAGAACACCTGGGAGCACAACGCGGCGGAGATCGCCGACGCGCTCGCCGTGTGCCAGGAGGAGACCCGCGCCGACCTGTTGATTCTCGTCGGTGACGACCGGGAGCGACGCTCCGTGCACGAGCGTCTGCCCAAGCGGCTGCACGAGCGCGTGGTCGACGCCCGGCACGGTGCGGGGAGCCGGCTGCTCGACGGGGACGTGGAGGAAGCCCGCGCCACTCATGTGCGCCGCCGTGCCGAGGCGGAGCTGGAGCGGTTCCTGGCGGCCCGCGCTCCGGACGACGAGGGTCGCGCCGAGGCGGTGGAGGGCGTGCCCGCGCTGGTCGAGGCGGCGCG
Source organism: Streptomyces sp. NPDC086077 (assembly GCF_040686175.1). Classification (NCBI taxonomy): domain Bacteria; kingdom Bacillati; phylum Actinomycetota; class Actinomycetes; order Kitasatosporales; family Streptomycetaceae; genus Streptomyces; species Streptomyces sp. NPDC086077. Next base: position 6,862 of record NZ_JBFBJT010000117.1, read on the forward strand.
CGAGCACCGCATCGACGAGCTGGTGGTCCGCCCGGACGGCGGCGACACGCACCGCGAGGTGTGGGTCGGCGAGGACGCCGACCAGCTGGCGGTGCGGCGTACCGAGCTGAAGATCCTCGGCGAGCAGAACTCCTGGTCCGCCCGCGTGGACGACGCCCTGCTCCGCTCGGCGGTCGCGACTGACGCCGCGGTGATCTCGCTGGCCCCCGCCGAGGCGGCCGGAGAGCAGGACGTGCCGGTGGGCGGCCTGGGCGCGCTGCTGCGCTGGACCTGACCGGCGCCCGCGCACCCGCGCCGGCCGCCGGTCCGGAGGGCGGGTCCTAGCGGGCCCGCTCCACCCGCCGCTCGTCCCACACAGGCTCCGGCGTCTCCCGCACCCGGCCGTCGCTCCCGAAGACCAGGAAGCGGTCGAAGGAACGGGCGAACCAGCGGTCGTGCGTGACCGCCAGGACCGTGCCGTCGAAGGCGTCCAGGCCCTCCTGGAGCGCCTCGGCGGACTCCAGGTCCAGGTTGTCGGTCGGCTCGTCGAGAAGCAGTGCCGTGACACCTTGGAGTTCCAGCAGCAGGATCTGGAAACGGGCCTGCTGGCCGCCGGAGAGCCGGTCGAAGGTCTGCTCTGCCTGGCCGGTCAGCTCGTAGCGACGCAGCCGGGACATCGCGGCGCCCCGGTCCTGGGCGTGCTCGCGCCAGAGGATGTCGAGCAGGGTGCGGCCCATGAGCTCCGGGTGGGCGTGCGTCTGCGCGAAGTGCCCGGGCACGACCCGCGCCCCGAGCTTCCACTCCCCCGTGTGCGCCACGTCGTCCCCGGCCAGCAGCCGCAGGAAGTGGGACTTGCCGGAGCCGTTGGAGCCGAGGACGGCGACCCGCTCGCCGTAGAAGACCTCCAGGTCGAACGGTTTCATCAGGCCGGTGAGTTCGAGCCCCGCGCAGGTGACGGCCCGCACGCCGGTACGGCCGCCCCTGAGCCGCATCGTGATGTCCTGCTCACGCGGCGGCTCCGGCGGCGGGCCCGCCTCCTCGAACTTGCGCAGCCGGGTCTGGGCCGCCGCGTACCGGGACGCCATCTCGTGGCTGACCGCGGCGGCCTGACGCAGATTCAGCACCAGCTTCTTCAGCTGGGCGTGCTTCTCGTCCCAGCGCTTGCGCAGCTCCTCGAAACGGGCGAAGCGTTCACGCCGGGCCTCGTGGTAGGTGGCGAAGCCGCCGCCGTGCACCCAGGCGTCGGCGCCGGCCGGTCCGGGTTCGACGGAGATGATCCGCTGGGCGGTGCCCGCGAGCAGTTCGCGGTCGTGGGAGACGAACAGGACCGTCTTGCGGGTCTCGGTGAGGCGCTCCTCCAGCCAGCGCTTGCCGGGGACGTCGAGGTAGTTGTCGGGCTCGTCGAGCAGCAGCACCTGGTCGGTGCCGCGCAGCAGCGCCTCCAGCACGAGCCGTTTCTGCTCGCCGCCGGAGAGGGTCCGCACCTGCCGCCACTGCGCCGTGTCGTACGGCACCCCGAGCGCTGCCGTGGTGCACATGTCCCACAGCGTCTCCGCCTCGTAGCCGCGCGCCTCGGCCCAGTCGGCGAGCGCCTGCGCGTACCGCATCTGGGCGGCTTCGTCGTCGACGGTCATGACGGCGTGCTCGGCGGCGTCGACGGCCTTCGCGGCCTCCCGGACACGCGGCGACGACACCGACACGAGCAGGTCACGCACGGTCGTCTCGTCCCGTACGGAGCCCACGAACTGCCGCATCACGCCGAGCCCGCCGCTGACGGTGACCGAGCCGCCGTGCGGCTTCAGCTCGCCCGAGAGCAGCCGGAGCAGGGTGGTCTTGCCCGCGCCGTTCGGCCCGACCAGGGCGGCGACGGCGCCTTCGCCCACCCGGAAGGACACATCGCCGAGCAGGGTCCTCCCGTCGGGGAGGTGGTACTCGAGGTGCGCGGCTTCCAGATGTCCCATGAGGCCGCATTGTGCGGGCGGCCGGCGAGACGGGGCAACCGGATAACAGGTCGGTGCGTCACGCCGGGCGCTACCAGGCGTGCCCGCTCTCGTCCATCGGCCGCCCGGTGGGGCCGCCCTCGCCCGCGGGGGCGACCGTGGCGCCGGCCCAGGTCAGGGCCTTCCAGCCGTCGGAGGGGGAGCCTTCGAGGATCACCACACCGGTGTTGTCGAGCGGGCGGGCGGCGGCGAAGGGCACGTCGACGTTGCCGGCGCGGGCGGCTGTCCACATGCGGATCACGGCGCCGTGGCTGACCATGGCGACGGTCCCGGCCCCGTCGGCGGCGGCCTCCGCGACCACGGCGTCGAAGCGCGCGAGCGTCTCCGCACCGCTCTCCCCGCCCGGCATCCGCAGTCCGGTGTCGCCGTCCGCCCAGGCGAACACGGTCCGCATGTACTCCTCGCCCCGCCGCGAGCCGCCCGGCAGCATCTCCAGGTCGCCCGCGAACACCTCACGGATGCCGTCCCGCACGAGGACGTCGAGGCCGCGGGCCGCGGCCAGCGGCGCGGCGGTGAGCTGGGTGCGCACGAGGGTGGAGGCGTAGACGGCCTCGACGGCCTCGTCCGCGAGCGCGGCCGGCAGGGCGGCGGCCTGACGCTCGCCCAGCTCGGTCAGACCGGGACCCGGAACGGCGGTGTCCAGCAGGTAGGCGACGTTCGACGGGGTCTGGCCGTGGCGGACGAGCAGCAGGCGCACGATGGGTTCCTTCGAGTGCCGGCCACTCACGGGCCGGACAGAAAGCGGCCACTTCAGGGTACCCGCCCCTACATGAGCCCAGACGTCGACCTCACCGTCCTGAAACCCGGCCGCCACGCGCTCCGTGAGCGGCTGCTCGCACTGGACAACCGGCTGTTCGAGTTCGCCGCCGCGCAGAAGTGGCCGGCCGCCGAACCCGTTCTGCCCAGGCTGAGTCGCAGCGCGAACCACGGGCTGCTGTGGTTCGCGACCGCCGGCGTCATCGCGGCCAGCCGCACGCCGAGGGCCCGCCGGGCCGCCGTCCGCGGGGTGGCCTCCCTCGCCCTGGCCTCGGCCACGATCAACACCGTCGGCAAGCGCAGCGTGCGCCGCACCCGCCCGGTCCTCGACGCCGTACCGTCCGTGCGCCGTCTCAAGCGCCAGCCGATCACCACGTCCTTCCCGTCCGGCCACTCGGCCTCCGCCGCGGCCTTCGCGGCCGGCGTGGCCATGGAGTCCCCCACCTGGGGTGCCGCCGTCGCCCCCGTCGCGTTCTCCGTCGCCATGTCCCGCGTGTACACCGGCGTCCACTTCCCGAGCGACGTGCTGGCGGGCGCGGCACTCGGCGTGGGCGCCGCGTTCGCCGTACGGGGGCTGGTGCCGACGCGCGACCAGGTCACCCTGCCACCCCGGCCGCGCGCCGACGCGCCGGCGCTGCCCGAGGGCGAGGGCATGGTCGTCGTCGCGAACACGGCGGCGGGCAGCTCCGACCGGGTCCGGGCGCTGCGGGACGCGCTGCCCCGGGCGGAGGTCGTCGAGTGCCTGCCGGAGGAGGTGCCGGAAGAGCTGGAGAAGGCGGCCGCCCGCGCCCGGGTGCTCGGCGTGTGCGGCGGCGACGGCACGGTGAACACCGCCGCAGGGATCGCCCTGCGTCACGACCTGCCGCTCGCCGTGCTGCCGGGCGGCACGCTCAACCACTTCGCCCTCGACCTGGGCGTGGAGGACACCCGGGCGCTGGCCGGGGCCGTGCAGCAGGGCGACGCGGTCCGCGTGGACGTCGGGCGGTTCGTCTGCGGCGCCAAGCGGGGCATCTTCGTGAACACGTGCAGCCTGGGTGTGTATCCGGAGCTGGTGCGCGAGCGGGACCGCTGGTCGCACCGGATCGGCAGCTGGCCCGCCGGAGTGCTCGCGGCGCTGCGCGTGCTGCGCGCCGACGGGCACCCGCTGGAGGCCGAAGTCGGCGGCAGGGCACGACCCTTGTGGCTGCTGTTCGCCGGGAACGGCACCTACCACAGGATGGGTCTCGCCCCGGCCCGCCGGATGAACCTCGCGGACGGGCACCTCGACGTGCGGGTCGTGCACGGTGGCCGCAGGCCCGCGCTGCGGCTGCTCGCCGCCGCCCTCGCCGGGCCGCTGACCCGCTCCCCCGCCCACGCCGCCGTCCAGGTCCGCCGGCTGCGGCTGTCCGGTGTCGCCCCGGGCACCCTGCTCGCCTACGACGGCGAGGTCACCGAGGTGGAGGGCGAGGTGTCACTGGAGAAGGTGCCGGAGGCCCTGGTGGTCTACCGGCCGCTGCCCCCAGAGGACTGACGTTCCATCAGTCCGAATGGCGAAAGCATCCGTCTCATCATCCGGCCGGACGCGTACCGTGACCGAGGACGCGATCCGGCCGGACGAGAAGGGGTACCGCCATGCCGAAAGCGCAGGAGACCGCCGTCTACACCCACGGGCACCATGAGTCGGTGCTGCGGTCGCACACCTGGCGGACCGCCGCCAACTCCGCGGCGTACCTCCTCGGCTCGCTGGAGCCGCACATGCGGATCCTGGACATCGGCTGCGGCCCCGGCACCATCACCGCCGACCTGGCCGCGCTGGTCCCGGACGGGCACGTCACCGGCGTCGACCGGTCGCCGGAGGTCCTGGAGCAGGCGCGGGCCACGGCAGCCGGGCGGGGCCTGACCAACGTCGACTTCGCGGTGGCCGACGTGCACGCGCTCGACCTCCCGGACGACACGTTCTGCGTGGTCCACGCCCATCAGGTGCTCCAGCACGTCGGTGACCCGGTGCGGGCGCTGCGCGAGATGGCGCGGGTGACCGAACCGGGTGGGTTCGTCGCCGCCCGCGACGGCGACTACGCCGCGATGACCTGGTACCCCGCCTCACCCGGCCTGGACGACTGGCTGGACCTGTACCGGCGGGTGGCCCGCGCCAACGGGGGCGAGCCGGACGCCGGGCGGCGACTGAGGGCCTGGGCGCTGCGGGCGGGGCTCACCGACATCACGGCCACGTCGAGCACCTGGACCTACGCGACGCCGGACGAGCGGGCGTGGTGGAGCGGCCTGTGGGCGGACCGCACCGTGGCGTCCGGGTACGCGCGCCAGGCGGTCGAGGGCGGCCACGCGACCGAGGCGGAATTGCGGGCCGTGGCGCGGGCCTGGCGGGAATGGGGAGAGGCGACCGAGGGCTGGTTCGGCGTTCTGCACGGGGAAATCCTGTGCCGCAGAACCGGCTGAAACACCCGTTCCTGGAAACTCGGCGAACAGGAGGTTCATCATGGTTCCCATCCTGCTCGTACTGCTTCTCGTGCTGATTCTCTTCGGTGCCGGGTTCGCCGTCGAGGTGCTCTGGTGGATCGCCATCGCGGTGCTGGTCCTGTGGCTGCTGGGATTCCTGCTCCGCGGCACGACCACCGGCGGCTCCAGGGGACGCTGGTACCGCTGGTGACCGCCTGCCCCGGGCGTCAGTCCCGGGGCAGCAGAGGTCCGAGCGGCCCGAGGTCCAGGTTGAGGTCCTCGGGCCGCAGCCCGTAGCGGTCCCGCAGCTCGGTCATCCGGTCGTCGAGCAGCATCAGGGTGAGCCCGATCCGCTCCTCCTGCTCCTCGCTCAGGCCACCCTCGTCGAAGCGGCGCAGGGCCTGCCGTTCCATCAGCTGGCGCAGCAGCTCCACGACGGTGAGGACGAGCTTGACCAGGTCGCGTTCGACCGTGTCGGGCTCCAGGTCGAGCTTGCGGGGGGCGCTCACGTCAGATCACCCCAGGGCGACGGAACCTGTTCGTTCACGGAGCTGATCAGGGCGTTGAGGTCGATGCGGACGAGGTCGACGTCCGCGATGCGCAGGGTGATGTCGCCGGTGATGACGACGCCGCCGGCCAGCAGCCGGTCGAGCAGGTCCACCAGGGCGATCTCACGACGTTCGATCACCGTCACGGCTTCTCCCCCGCGAAGGAGTAGGCCGCCCAGGGGCCCGTGAGTTCCACCCGGACTCCCGGCATCTCGTCCTTCGTACGGTCCACGATCTCCACGAACTCCTCGGACTGGCCGCGCGGCACCAGATAGGCCGCGTTCAGCACGTTGCGGCCCGAGGCCCCGGACAGCTGGGCGCTCTGGGGGGCGTGCAACCGGGAGTCCTCGGCGTGCGCGGCGAGCCTTTCGTGCAACCGGTCCGCGAACTCCTCGACCTTGCGCAGGCCCGTCTCGCGGTCCTTGACGCTGCGGCTGCGCCGCCGCAGATAGTCCCGCCCGGACATCGCCTTCGCGGCCGCCCGCCCGTTCTCCGTGTCCGGACCCCGCGGGGATTCGCCGGACTCGCCGGGCCGACCGGATTCCCCGGGCTCGCCGGACTCGCCGGCCGCCGGTTCGGCGTACACCTTCACACCCCATTCCACCCGGCCCGCGAGCCGGTCCAGGGTGCGCAGGAAGTCGCCCTCGCGGGCCTCCAGCATCGTCCGCACGCCGCTGTCGTCCCGGAAGACCGTGCCCAGCCGGAGCGGCAGCGGCGTGGTCACCGTGGTGAGCGCGTCGATCACGCCCTGGTGGCCGCGGGCCGTGGCGGTGAGCCAGTCGAGGTCCTCCAGATGGGCGCGCAGCGCCTCCTCGGCGAAGTCGTGCTCCGGCACGGAGCTGACCACCGCGACCAGGCCGCCGTGGTGCAGCAGCTTCGGTGGCGCACCCGCCACGCCCGTCAGCTGGGACTGCAACGCCGCGCCGAAGGGGCGGCAGACGGCGTACACGTACCGCAGTCCGGTCATGGGCTCTCCTCCTGTGCGCGGCCGGTCTCCAGCGCCGCCAGCCGCTCCCGCAACTCGGCGTTCTCCTTCGCGAGTTCCTTGCGGCGAGCGCCCGACGACAGAGCCGGGTCGTCCTCCCACCAGTCGATGCCCATCTCCTTCGCCTTGTCGACGGAGGCGACGATGAGCCGCAACTTGATGGTGAGCAGTTCGATGTCGAGCAGGTTTATCCGGATGTCGCCCGCGATGACGACGCCCTTGTCGAGCACCCGCTCCAGGATGTCGGCGAGATTGGCGCCGCTGTCGTGGCCGTACGGGTCGGGCAGGCGGGTCGGTGACGTCATCGACGGCTCCGGGCCTCTGCGTCGTCGTCCCGGTACTCGTCGTCGGTCTCCTCGGGCTCCTCGGTGTCGTCGGTCGCCTCAGGCTCGTAGGTCTCCTCGGCCTCCTCGGGTTCCTCGTCCGTGTCCTGAGGTCCGTGTTCCCCTTCCGCGCGAGGATTCTCGTCCTCGTACTCCTCCTCGTCGGGCTCCCCCTCCTCGTCGTAGTCGTCCTCGTACTCGTCGTAGCCGTCGTCGTCCTGCACGGCCTCGTCCTGGCCGGCCTCTTCCTCCTCGGCGACCACCTCGTCGTGGTCGCGGACGACCTCGCCGTCCCGGATCTCCCCACGCCAGCCGTCCTCCGCCTCGCCGCGGAGCGTGATGTGGCGGGCGAAGTTCTTCAGGTCGAGCCGGGCGCGGCGGCCCTGGGCGCGCCAGAGGTTGCCGGTCTTCTCGAACAGGCCCTTCGGGTAGTACTCGATCACCAGCAGGACCCTGGTGAGGTTGTCGGCGATCCGGTGGAAGGACACGACGCCCTTGGTGGACCCCTTGGCGCCCTCCGACGTCCAGGCGATCCGGTCGTCGGGGACCTGCTCGGTGGTGCGGGCCTTCCAGCTGCGGTTGGACCAGAAGACCTTCAGCTGCCAGTCCGAGCTGGTGTCGTCGGCGCGCTGGGCGCTCTTGACGCCCTTGGCGAACGTGCTGAAGTCCTGGTAGCGGGTCCACTGGTCGTAGGCCGTACGCACGGGCACGCCGACGTCGACGTACTCCAGGATCACGGTGGGCCGGTGGCCGGAGCCGCCCTTGCCCTTGCCCTTGCCGCCGGTCATGTTCTTCAGGGCGCCCACCACGTTGTCCTTGGCCCGGGAGGCGCCGAGTTCCAGCGCCGAGCGCAGCGGGCCCTTGCCCTCCGCGAGCTTGCGGCCGCCGTCGAGGGCGAGCCGGGCGAAGCCGGGGCTGCGGCCGTCGGCCATGTCGTTGAGCTTGCCGGTGGTCTCGCCGAGCTTGCGGCCCAGGCCGGTGAGCAGCCGGGTGGCCTGCGCCGCCATGTACTCCTGCGCCTCCGCCTTCAGCCGGTCGGCGGCCTCGCTGCGGGCCACGTCGCTGAGCGGGTTGGAGCGGGTCGCCCGGCCCGCCGTGGACGCGGCCGATCCGAGAGTGTCGGTCATCGGTCACCGCCTCCCTTCGGCGTCCGGGCGCCGGGGCGCGCGGACGCCGTCTTACGGCCGGCCGTCTTGGCGGAGGCCGTCTTGCGCGCGGCGGTGCGCTGGGCCGCCGCCTTCTTCGCAGGGGCCGCCTTGCGCGCGGGCGCCTTCTTGGCGGCCTTCTTCGCCGCCGTCTTCTTGGCCTCGGCCTTCCTGGCCGGGAGCTCCTTCGAAGCGGCCTTCCCGCGGGCCGCGCTCCGGGGCTCCCCGTCGCGGCGCTCCTCGTCGTCGGGCCCGCCGTCGGCGCGTTCGCCCTCGGCGCGCTCGTCCTCGTAGCGCCCCTCGTCGTCCGGTTCCTCGTTGTCGTACCCGAGGTCCCGGCCGCCCGGCACGGCGGCGCCCAGCCGCTCGCGCATGACCGCCGTCCGATCGTGCAGGCGGTCGGCGAGCGAGTCGAGCTGCCGCTCCACCAAGGCGCCCGTCGCCGCGCCGCCCACGCCCCGCAGGTCCTGGCGGAGCTGGTCGCCGAGCTCCTTGAACTGCGGGTTGTTCCGCAGCTGCCCGGACACCAGGTCCGCGAGCGCCCGCGGGCCCAGGTTCATCCGCTTGCCGGCGACGAGCGTGCCGACGGCGAACGCCAGTTTCATCTTCTTGGTTCGTCCGAGGATGTATCCGGCCCCTACCGCGAGGCCGAGTCCCACTCGATTCATGGTGCTGTCCCGTTGCCCGTTCCCGCGCCCGTGCGCGAAGCGATCTCCAGCCGGTCGAGGAGTTCGTCCTCCTCCCGGTCGAACTCCTCCTCGCTGATCTCCCCGGCCTCCAGCCGCTCCTCCAGCCGCGCGAGCTCCGCCCGGATCGTGGCGGGGTCGTAGTAGATCCGCTCCGCCTCGTGGAGCACCTGTCTGATGGCCCAGGCGCTGCCGCGCACCGGTGCGAACGGCAGCAGCAGCACCTCCGAGATCAGTCCCATCCCCTCACCCGGCCCCGGTGTCCACGCCGCCGGCCGTGCTGCCCGCCGGCTCGGCGGGGCCGGGCTCGACGAAGCTGTACGGGGGCAGCGGGCCGTTCACCCGCACCTCCAGGTGCGGCAGGTCCTTGCGGGCCTTTTCCACGGCCGCCAGGAAGTTCTCGGCCGAGCGTCGGTCCACCAGGAACGACACGTTGGTGAGCCAGCCGCTGGACTCCGGGCCCACGCTGATCGCCTCCGCGGCAGGTTCCAGGAGCCGTTGGAGGGCGAGCCCGTCCTCGGCCTCCTTGGCCTGCACGGCGGCCGCGACCATCTCGCCGAGCCGGATCTTGTCCTCGTAACCGCCGCCGCCCGCCTTGCGGTTGGCCTCGGCGAGCGCGCGGATCTCCGGGCTCTCGGCCATCACGTGGTGCAGGACGGCTTCCTCGACGTGGTTGGCCTTGATGTTGTACTCGATCCGGCCGTCCAGCGCCGTCAGGCGTTCCCGGTAGTGCGCGGCGCGTTCCACGAGCACGCCCGTGACCGCCGCGTCGTCCGGGGCGACGCTGCCGAACCGCATCGGCAGCACACAGCCGGCCGATCCCGCCTCTGCGAGCACGTTCTGATGGGCGAGCAGGTCCTTGCGCTTGGGGCGCAGCCCTTCGGGCGCGTCACTGACGACGGCCGCGAGGTCGCCCTCCTTGAGGATGCGCACGGGCCGGGCCGGGTCGCCGACACCGCCCATGCCGTCGGGGAGGGCGGGGTGCGCGCCGGACGCGATGCCGTAGACGTACGTGCTCACTCCTGCTCCTCCCTGCGCCGCGAGGACGTGGTCTTGCGGGCACGCGGCCGCGACTGCGACTCGCCTTCCTCGCGGGCCTGGCTGAAGGCGTCGGAAATCGTCTGCGCGGCGCCGGACAGGGCGCCCTTGGACTTGCCGCGCGCGCCGGACTCGGTGATCTCGCCGACGAGGTCGGGCAGGCCGGGGCTCTTGCGCGGCCCGGCCTCCAGGTCGAGTCGGTTGCACGCCTCGGCGAAGCGGAGATAGGTGTCGACGCTGGCGACGACGACCCGGACGTCGATCTTCAGGATCTCGATGCCGACCAGGGAGACGCGGACGAACGCATCGATGACGAGCCCCCTGTCGAGCACCAGTTCAAGCACGTCGTAGAGGCCGCTGCTGCCGCCTCCACCGCCGGTCTGCTGTGCCGGTACAACGGTCATGCCGGCTGTTCCTCCTTTTGAATGGGTCTTGCGAACAGGTCTTGTGCACAGGTGTCGTTACGGGCGGACGCCTAGCGCCTGTTGGGGTCGGCCCGGCCGCGCTCGTAGCGGCGAAGGCGCCGGTAGCCGGTGAGCTGCCCGTCGGGGTCGAGGTCGACCTGGTAGCTCGCCATCAGGCTCATCGTGTCCGGCACGCGGGCGAGTTCGAGGACCTCGACCTCCAACGACCAGCCGTCCTCAGTCTGTTCGAAGGACGACACGGTCTCGGCGGCCATTCCGGTGAGCTCCGCGAGCTGGATGCGCGCGTCGCGCAGCACCTGCATGGGGCTCGGCCGGGAGTCCGCCGCGGCTTCTTCTTCCTGCTTCTTGGGGGAGTTACGTGAATTCTGCGAATCCGAAGTGTTCTTTGTGTTCGACATGGCCACCTCGCAGTTCGGGTGGCCGCTGATCCCTTGGCCAAACCTTCGGAACCCGCACGCTTTCCCCGCAGGGCGTATCACGCCTGCACAGCGGCGGTACGTGCGTCAGCCACGCAACGCGTCGAGCCGGCGCCGGGCCGGGCCGAGGGCACGCCCGCGATTCAGCACGCCGGCCCAGGGGTTGGTGCGGGCCTGGTCGACGGCGTCAACGACGGTCCAGCGGCGCGGCCCGAAGCCGGGGTGGTCGAGCTGGTCCCAGCCGACGGGCACGGCGACAGGGGCGCCGGGCCGGGCGCGCACGGTGAAGGGGGCGACGGCGGTCTGCGCGTAGCCGTTGCGCTGCACGTCGAGGTAGAGCCGGTCCCCGCGGTCCTTCTTGCGGGCGGTGGTGGTGTACCGGTCGGGGTGCGCGGCGGCGAGGGTGTCGGCGACGTCCCGGGCGAACTCCCGCACCTCGTCGAAGCCGTGCTGCCCGTTGAGCGGCACGACGACATGCAGCCCGCGCGAGCCGGTGGTCATCAGCGCCGAGGGCAGCCTCAGTTCGTCCAGCAGCTCGCCCAGCAGCCAGGCCGCCTCACGCACCGGCGCGAAGGACTCGCCGGACGGGTCGAGGTCGAACACCAGCCGGTCCGGCCGGTCGAGTCCGCCGGTCCGGGAGAGCCAGCGGTGCAGCGTGAGACAGGCCTGGTCGGCGAGGTAGACCAGGGTGGCGGCGTCGTCGCACACGGTGTGGCAGACGGTGCCGCCCTCCTTGGGCACCTCGACGCGGGTGATCCACTCCGGATAGTTCTCCGGCGTGTTCTTCTGCATGAACTCAGGACCGTCGAGGCCGTCCGGACGCCGTTGGAGCATCAGCGGACGGCCCCGCAGATGCGGCAGCATGAACGGCGCGACGGCCCGGTAGTAGTCGACGAGATCCCGCTTGGTGTACTCCTTCGCGTCCCCGCCGCCAGGGAAGAGCACCTTGTCCGGCCGGTGCACCTCGACGGTGCGCCGGCCGGCCCGCACGCTGTGGCCGCCGTCACCGCTCACCGAACGACCGCCTGCTCCACCAGCAGTTGTACGGCGGCGGCGATGGACTCGGCGTCGATGCCCGCGGCGTGCAGCTGCTGGTCGGGCGCGGCCGAACCCGGCATGGTGCGCACCGCGAGCCGCACCAGCCGGGGCGTGGGACGCCCGTCGAGGAAGGCGTCGAGGACGGCGTCGCCGAGGCCGCCCTCCTCGCGGTGGTCCTCGACGGTGACGAGGCAGCCGGTGTCCTCGGCGGCCTGCCGCAGGGTGAGCCGGTCGACGGGCTTGACCGAGTACAGGTCGATCACCCGCACCTGGATGCCCTCGCCGTCCAGCGCCTCGGCCGCGGCCAGCGCCTCGGGCACGGTGACGCCCGCGGCGACCAGGGTCAGCCGGTCGGTGGCGGAGGAGCGCAGGACCTTGCTGCCGCCCACCGGGAACTCCTCGTCGGGGCCGTAGATCACCTTGTTCTTGCCGCGCGAGGTACGCAGATAGCGGACGCCGTCCAGGTCGGCCATGGCGGCGACGAGACGGGCGGTCTGGTTGGCGTCGCACGGGTAGAGCACGGTCGAGCCGTGCACGGCCCGGAACATCGCGAGGTCCTCCAGGCCCATCTGCGAGGGCCCGTCCTGTCCGATCGCGACGCCGGCGTGCGAACCGACCAGGTTGATCCCGGCCCCGCTGATCGAGGCCATGCGCACGAAGTCGTAGGCACGGGTGAGGAAGGCCGCGAACGTGGAGGCGTACGGCACCCAGCCGCGGGTGGAGATGCCCACCGCGGCGGCGACCATCTGCTGCTCGGCGATGTAGCACTCGAAGAACCGCTCCGGGTGCTCCTTGGCGAAGGCCTCGGCCCGCGTGGAGTCGCTCACCTCCCCGTCCAGGGCGACGACGTCCCCGCGTCCGGTGCCGAGAGCGGCGAGCGCCTTGCCGTAGGCGTCGCGGGTCGCCACCTCCTCGCCCTTGTCGAAGCGGGGCAGGTCGACGTGGTCCTCACGGACGGCGTGCAGCAGGCGTGCGGCCGGCGGCTCCTGCACGTGGACGCGCAGTTCCCGGGGGCCGCCGAGTTCGGCGATCGCCTCCTCGGCGTCGGGCAGCGGCTTGCCGTGCAGCCCCTCGCGGTCCTGGACGGCCTCCACTCCCTTGCCCTTGAGGGTGCGGGCGAGGACGACGGTCGGCTGGCCCTTGGTCGAGACCGCCTCTCCGTACGCCCGGTCGACCGCGTCCACGTCGTGCCCGTCGACCTCGATGGTGTGCCAGCCGAACGCCTGGAAGCGGCGGGCGTAGGCGTCGAGGTCGTGGCCGTGCCGGGTGGGACCGCGCTGGCCCAGCCGGTTGACGTCCACGATCGCGGTGAGGTTGTCGAGGTTCTCGAACGATGCGTGCTCGGCGGCCTCCCACACGGAGCCCTCGGCGAGCTCGCTGTCCCCGCACAGCACCCACACGCGGTGGTCCGCGCGGTCCAGCCGCCTGCCGGACAGGGCGATCCCGACGCCGACCGGCAGTCCCTGCCCCAGCGATCCGGTGGCCGTCTCGACCCACGGCAGCCGCTGCGGTGTGGGGTGCCCTTCGAGCCGGCTGCCCAGCTGGCGGAAGGTGAGCAGCTCGGCGTCGTCGAGGGCACCGGCCGCCTTGTAGGCGGAGTACAACAGGGGCGAGGCGTGCCCCTTGGACAGCACGAAGCGGTCGTTGCCCGGGTGGTCCGGACGGTCGAAGTCGTAGCGCAGGTGGTGGGCCATGAGGACGGCCATCAGGTCGGCGGCGGACATCGACGACGTCGGATGCCCGGAGCCTGCGGCGCCGGAGGCCCGCACGCTGTCGACGCGCAACTGCTGGGCCAGCTCGACGAGTTCGCGGGTGTTCATCGGTCTCCTTCGTCGGGGGTGTCGGTGCGCTTCACGGGGCCCGGTGCGGGGTGGTGGTCTCCGCGTCTGGGGGCGGACCGACTGCCGGCGGGTGCGCCGGCGCCGTGCTTCCCCGCGCGATCTTCGTCGGCGGGTTCGGCATCGGGCCTGTTCCTGGCCGGTTCGCCGCCGGGCCGGCCCTTCGCGGGGTCCGTACCGGCGGCGTCGGGCGACGCTGCGGCCCCGGGACCCTCCCGGGCCTCGGCCCCAATCCCCGCGCCGGGGCCCTGCTGCCCACCGTCAGGCACCCGGGCCAGCTCCGGCGACGCCGTGTCCAGCGGCACCGACCAGGACCGTACGAGTCCCAACTGCACGGCCTGGCGCGGCAGTACCGCGTCCAGCAGCCAGTCCGCCGCCACCCGCACCCGGTTGCCCGGCATCGCGGCGAGGTGGTAGCCGCGGGTGACGGCGCCGGCGGCGACCCCGGACAGCGCCACTCCCAGTGGGTTCGCGGCCGCCTTGGCGCCGCCCAGGTCGACCACGAACCCCAGGTCCCGGTGCCGGTAGGGGCGCCGCTCCCCGTCGCCGAAGGAGGCGGCGATGTTCCGGGCGCACACCTTGCCGTGCCGCCACGCGTGCTGCGCGGTCATCGGCGTGTACTGGCCGGGGTTTTCGAGGTCGGGCACGGCGGCGGCGTCCCCGCACGCGAACACCTCGGGCCGGCCCGGCACCTGGAGGTAGGGGTCGACCAGCAGCCGCCCGCGTTCCATGGGCAGGTCGAGCGAGTCGGCCAGCGGGTCGGGCCGTACGCCCACGCACCACACGATCGTGCGGGTGTCGACGAACTCCCCGTCGGTCAGCAGCACCCCGCCGTGCGTGGCCTCCTTCACCGAGGTGCCCATCCGCACGTCGACGCCCCGCTCCCGCAGCACCCGGTCGGCGGTGCGGGAGAGCCGTTCGTCCATTTCGGGCAGGACGCGCGGGGCGACGTCCAGCAGGATCCAGCGTGGCCGCATGCCCTCCCGCAGGCGCTGCTTGCGCACCTGCGCGTCGGTGTACATCTGCCCGTGCGCGGCGACCTCGGTACCGGTGTAGCCGGCGCCGACCACCACGAAGGTGCAGCGCGCGGCACAGCCCTTGGAGTCCTCGGCGGCGGCCGCGAGCTCGACCTGCCGGGTCACGTGGTCGCGCAGGTAGAGCGCCTCGGGCAGGCCGCGGAAGCCGTGGGCGTGCTCGGCGACGCCGGGGATGGGCAGCAGCTTGTTGACGCTGCCCGCGGCGAGCACCAGCCGGTCGTACTCCAGCGTGCCGCCCCCGCCCTCGGGGTCGGAGTAGTGCACGGTGCGGGCGTCGAGGTCGATGTCGTCGGCCTCGCCGAGCACGAGCCGCACCCGGGGCAGGGTGGCGGACAGGGAGACGGTGACCCGGCGCGGCTCCAGGAGTCCGGCGGCCACCTGGGGCAGCAGCGGGAGATACAGGAAGTAGTCGGTCGGGTTCAGCAGTGTGATGTCGGCCCTGCCCCGGGCCAGCCGCGACAGTTCGCGGGCCGTCCGGTAGCCGGCGAAGCCGGCTCCGACGATCACGATGCGGGGTCGACTCACGGTTGCTCCTCCGGAGGTCGTCTGGTCCGAGGTTTTCCGCGTCCCCCTGGTCAGGGCACCCAAACCCGGACGGACCCGCCGTTCGGCCCGGCGTTTGCCGCTCCGGCGGCCGGTTACCCGGGCCGGTGTTCCGGTCCGACCCGCTCCGACGCGGAGGTATCGCCCATGCCCGAGTACGGCTATTTCCTGTCCTGCGAGGAGTTCGCTCCCGCGGACCTGGTCGAGCAGGCGAGGATGGCCGAGCAGGCCGGATTCCAGGCCCTGTGGATCTCGGACCACTACCACCCCTGGAACGACGCGCAGGGGCAGAGCCCGTTCGTCTGGTCGGTGATCGGCGCCCTCTCCGAGGCGGTGTCCCTGCCGATCGAGACGGCGGTCACCTGCCCGACGGTCCGCATCCACCCGGCGGTGGTGGCGCAGGCCGCCGCGACCAGCGCGGTGATGACGAACGGCCGTTTCCGCCTCGGCGTCGGCACGGGCGAGGCACTCAACGAGCACATCGTCGGCCACACCTGGCCGCCCGCCTCCGTCCGGATGGAGATGCTGGAGGAGGCCATCCAGGTGATGCGCAAGCTGTTCGCGGGCGACGAGGTCAGTCACTACGGCACCCACTACAAGGTGGAGAACGCCCGCCTCTACACGGTTCCCGACGAGCCCGTCCCGATCGACATCTCCGGCTTCGGCCCGGAGGCGACGGCCCTCGCGGCGCGCGTGGGCGACGGCTACATCACGATGATGCCGGAGGAGTCGATGGTGGAGCAGTTCCGCAAGGGCGGCGGCGGCGCGAAGCCGGTCAGCGGCGGGACGAAGGTCTGCTACGCCACCGACCGCGACGAGGCGGTCCGTACGGTCCACCGGCTGTGGCCGAACCAGCTGCTGCCCGGCGAGATGGGCCAGGTGCTGCCCTCGCCGCGCCACTTCGAGCAGCTGGAGTCGCTGGTCACCGAGGAGATGGTCCGCGACAACACGGTGTGCGGCGACGACGTCGACGAGCACGTGGCCGCGCTGAGCGCCTTCGCCGAGGCGGGCTTCGACCGCGTCTACGTCAATCAGATCGGCCCGGACCAGCGCGCCTTCTTCGACTTCTACCGCACGAAGGTGCTGCCGCGGCTCCACCAGCCGGGCCGGTGACGGGAAGGCCGCGGCCGTCCCGGCCGCGGCCTATCGGTGTGCGCGCTCCGCGTCAGGCGCGGTGGTGCGGGCCCCCGGGGTCGATGCCGTCCGGCCGCGGCAGCGGGCCCGGCCCCTCGGTCGGCGCGGTGGCTCCGGGCGGTTTGGGCGGGACGGGCGGCACCGGCGGGTACGACGCGTCGCCCGGGCCGGCGGGCGGGACGGCGCCGTGCGCGCGGTAAC
>NZ_JBFBJT010000118.1:0-23268 GCF_040686175.1 Streptomyces sp. NPDC086077
GCGGGCAGATCGTGGAGACCGGCGTGACCGCCGACCTGGTCGAGGCGCCGGCCCACCACTACACGCGCGGGCTGCTCGGCAGCGTGCTGTCGCTGGAGGGGGCGGCCGAGCGGATGACGCAGATCAAGGGCGTCGTGCCGTCCCCGGCGGACTTCCCGGCGGGCTGCCGGTTCGCGGACCGCTGCCCGATGGCGGACGAGGTCTGCCGGACCACGGCCCCGGCTCTGGTGGGTACCCGGACGCACACGGCCGCCTGCCACCATCCGGCGATCCTGCTGATGAACACCGGCGAGGCGGAGAACGAGGTCGTCACGTGAGCGCACTGGTGGAACTCGCCGACGTGCACGTCGTGCACAAGGCCCGCGGCGGCGGGCTGTTCACCCGCGACAGGGTGTACGCCCTGACCGGCGCGGACCTGACCATCGCGCCCGGCGAGACGGTCGGCGTGGTCGGCGAGTCCGGCTGCGGCAAGTCGACGCTGGCGAAGGTGCTGGTGGGCGTGCAGCCGCCGACGTCCGGGACGGTCTCCTTCCAGGGCCGCGACCTGTGGGCCATGGGGCCCGGCGAGCGCCGGACGGCCATCGGCAGCCACACCGGCATGATCTTCCAGGATCCGTCGACCGCCCTGAACCGGCGGCTGACGGTACGGCAGATCCTGCGCGACCCACTGGACGTGCACGGGCGCGGCACGGCCGCCGGGCGCGAGGAGCGGGTGCGCGAGCTGATGGCGCTGGTCGGTCTGCCGAAGGCGCTGGCCGACGGGCTGCCGGGCCAGCTCTCCGGCGGTCAGCGGCAGCGCGTCGCCATCGCCCGCGCGCTCGCCCTGGACCCCGAGCTGGTGGTCGCGGACGAGCCGACCAGCGCGCTGGACGTGTCGGTGCGCGCCCAGATCCTCAACCTGCTGCTGGACCTGAAGGAGCGGCTGGGGCTCGCGCTGGTGTTCGTGTCGCACGACATCCAGACGGTGCGGCGGATGAGCGACCGGGTGATCACCATGTACCTCGGCCGGATCGTGGAGGTGGCCCCGGCCGGCCGGGTGACGGACCGGGCCCGCCACCCGTACACCCGCGCCCTGTTCTCCGCGACTCCCGGCCTGCTCGACCCGATCGACCCGATCCCGCTGGCGGGCCCGGTCCCGTCGGCCACCCGGCCGCCGAGCGGCTGCCCGTTCCGCACCCGCTGCTGGAAGGCCGACGGGGTGTGCGCCGAGTCGATGCCCGAGTTCTCCGTCGCCGCCACTCCGACGCATCGTTTCCGGTGCCACCATCCGGTGGGAGAGGAAGAGTCGACCCGAGAACTCGTCGGCCAGGCCCAGGCACCAAAGGAACCCGCATGACCCTCACCACTCCGCTCACCGGTGTCGTCCCGCCCGTCTGCACGCCCCTGACACCGGAGCGCGAGGTGGACGTCCGCTCACTGCTGAGGCTGGTCGACCACCTGGTGGCCGGCGGCGTGCACGGGCTGTTCGTCCTCGGCTCCACCTCCGAGGCCGCCTACCTCACCGACCGGCAGCGCGCCCTCGTCGTGGAGACCGTCGCCGGTCACCTCGGCGGGCGGCTCCCACTGCTGGCCGGCGCCATCGACATGACGACCCCGCGCGTCCTGGACCACGTCCGGGCCGTCGCGGCGGCGGGCGCGGACGCGGTCGTCGTCACCGCGCCCTTCTACACGCGCACCCACCCGGCGGAGATCGCTCGCCACTACCGGCTCGTCGCCGCCGCCTCCCCGGTGCCCGTCCTGGCGTACGACATCCCGGTCGCCGTCCACACCAAGCTCCCCGCCGAGCTGGTCCTGGAGCTGGCCGCCGACGGGGTACTGGCCGGGCTGAAGGACTCCAGCGGGGACATGGCCGGCTTCCGCCAGGTCCTGACCGGCGTTCAGGCCCATGGCGGCGCCTCCGGCTTCAGCGTGCTGACCGGCTCCGAGACCGTCGTGGACGCGGCCCTCGCGATGGGCGCGGACGGGGCGGTGCCCGGTCTGGCGAACGTGGACCCGCACGGCTACGTCCGGCTCTACCGGCTGTGCCGGGCGGGCGACCGGGAACGCGCCCGTGCCGAGCAGGAGCGGCTGTGCGCCCTGTTCGGCCTCGTCGGCGTCGGTGCCCCCGCCCGGATGGGCAACAGCTCCTCGGGGCTCGGCGCGTTCAAGGCGGCGCTGCATCTGCGCGGGGTCATCGACTGCCCGGCGACGGCGGAGCCTCAGGTGCCGCTGTCGCCGGAGGAGGTGGAGCGGGTGGGCAAGTACCTCGCGGCGGCGGGACTGCTCTGACCGCAGTGCCTAGGACCGGGAGAGGTCGGCGAGCGGGACCGTCCGGAACTCGATCCGCTCGTACGTCCCCTGCGCCCCCGTCTCGTACAGCACGCCGAGCGTGTCCGGGCCGACCTGCACCAGGTCGGAGTAGGCCGCGGGCTGCCCGGACAGGGTCAGCGTCTTGGCGAAGGTCGCGCCGGCGTCCGTGCTGCGCCACACCGCCATGGCCTGCCGGGCGGTGGGGACGGACGGGCCGGAGAAGAGCAACGGGGCGTCCGGGGCGTCGGGCTGGAGGACGCTCGCATGGACGATGGGCACGTCGCTCAGGGTGGGCTGGACCTTGTAGGGCCGGTCGAGGGTGCGGCCGCCGTCGCTGGAGCAGCTGTCGAGGCGGTGGCCGGCGCTGGTGCCGTGCTGGTCGCGGGCGGAGAAGTAGAGCGTGCCGTCGGGGAGTTCGGCGGCCGTGCTCTCGTTGGCGTTGTCGTAGCCGTCGTAGGAGTCGTCCACGAAGCCCAGCCGCCAGGTGGCGCCGCCGTTGTCGCTGTAGAGGGCGTGGGCGCCGTAGTACCGGGGTTCCTCACCGGTGTCGGGGGAACCGGCGGGCGGGGCGACGGAGTGGTTGGCGGGGACCACCAGACGGCCGGCGTGCGGGCCGCGGGTGAGGGCGACGGCGTGCCCGGGGCCGGTGGCGTACCAGCGCCAGCCGGCCCGCTTCACCGACCTGGTGATCTCCTGCGGCGGGCTGAAGGTGCGCCCGTCGTCCGTGCTGCGCTGCACGAACACCCGGCGGCTCTGCTCCGGCGTCACCTCGCCCCGCATGATCTGCGCCTCCGTCACGGCGCCGCTGTTGTAGGAGGTGAGCAGCACGACGTCACCGGTGCGCGGGTCGACGACGGGTGCCGGGTTGCCGCGGGTGTTCCCGTTCCCGGCGGCCACGACCGTGAGCGGGCCCCAGGTGCAGCCGCCGTCGAGGGAGCGCCGCACGAGGACGTCGATGTCGCCGGAGTCGCTCGAACCGCCGCGCCGGCCTTCGGCGAAGGCCAGGACCGTGCCCTTGCCGGTCGTGACGGCCGCCGGGATGCGGTAGGCCAGGTAGCCGCCCGTACCGGCGGCGTAGGGCACCGAGGAGGTGCAGCGGGCGGCGGAGGCCGGCAGGGTGACGGTGAACGGGCTGAACACGAGCGGGACGAGGACGGCGGCGGCGGTCAGGAAGGCACGTCTGGGCGGTCTCATCGGGCGGGCCCCTCGGGGTCGGTGACAGGATGCCGGTCCTATCGTCCCCGGATCACCGGCTCGCTCCCGCACGCCACGATCATCAGTCGTGCCCGGTCACCCGCCCTCCGCTCGCCCTGGTGCGGGCCGCGGGAGGGTCAGGAGGGCGTGCGGGCCGTCGCCAGCAGGCGGGTCACCTCGTCCGAAGTGATCGTGAGGGCGGCGCCCACGGTGGCGAGGACCTCGCGTTCGGCGGCCGTGTAGGGGCCGTCGGCAAGGGCGATGCGGGCGCCCTGGAGGAGGATCGACTCCCGTCCCGCCGGGGCGAGATGCGGGGCGAGCGGGTCGAGGGCCTCGTGCAGCTCTATGGCCAGCCCCGGGCCGCAGGGTGCGCCGAAGACCCGTCCGGTGTCCGCGGCCAGCGCCTCGACGAGCGCGTTCAGCTGCTCCTCGGTGCAGTCGTCGAACCCGGCCGCGCGGACCGTGCCGGCGGCCGCGGTGAGCGACGGGCGGGTGCGTGTGCCGCCCGCGGCCAGCACCGCGAGGGCGACGGTGTGCACGGCGTCGCGGAGCATCGCGGAGAAGCGGGTCGTGGTGGGGTGGTCGAGGACGTCGGTGCCGAAGTGCCGACGGCAGGCCGCGCACTCCACGACGGGCCCTGTGTCACCGCGCGGCAGCACGGGCAGGCCGAGCAGCGTGAAGCGGCGACGCCCGGTCAGCCGCTGGTAGTTGCGGTCGCCCCCGCAGCCGGGGCAGAAGAACTCGCCGTCCCCGACGGCCGTCCACGCGGTGCGGGTGCCCAGTACGCGCGCACGCCTGGCGGCACGGCCGTTTCGTCCCCGGACTGGCAGCACGTCGCACCTCCGTAACCCCACGGCAACATCGCCGCGCTGGCGTGATGTTAGCCACATCCGTGAGGTGGAGTCAGTACCCCGGACGAGACCTCTCCGTGACCTGGCTGGTAAACGACGGGGTCCCGTCCGCCGGAAATCGGCGGACGGGACCCCGAAACGCCCGGTCAGAGGGGTCAGCGAGTCGCCCGGTTGACGGCCGAGACGACCGCCTTCAGCGACGCACGTGTCGTGTTCGCATCGATGCCGATCCCCCAGAGGATCTTGTCCTCGATCGCGCATTCGATGTACGAGGCGGCCTGCGCGGAGGCACCCTCGCTCATCGTGTGCTCCTGGTAGTCCAGCAGCCGTACGTCGATGCCGATCGACTGCAGGGCGTCGAAGAACGCCGAGATCGGGCCGTTGCCGGTGCCGGACAGGACGGTGTCCTCGCCGTCGACGGTGGCCTCGACGGTGAGCTTGTCCACGCCGTCGGTGTCGGTCGTCGACTGACCGGTCCTGACCTGGATCCGGCCCCACGGGTTCTCCGGGTTCGGCAGGTACTCGTCCTCGAAGACGGCCCAGATGTCCTTCGGGGTGACCTCGCCGCCGTCGGCGTCCGTCTTCGCCTGGATGATCTTCGAGAACTCGATCTGCATCCGGCGCGGCAGGTCCAGCTTGTGCTCGTTCTTCAGCACGTACGCGATCCCGCCCTTGCCGGACTGCGAGTTCACGCGGATGACCGCCTCGTAGGAGCGGCCGACGTCCTTGGGGTCGATCGGCAGGTACGGCACCGCCCACTCGATGTCGTCGACGGTGACGCCCCGGGCCGCCGCGTCGGCCTCCATGGCGTCGAAGCCCTTCTTGATGGCGTCCTGGTGGGAGCCGGAGAAGGACGTGTAGACCAGGTCGCCCACGTACGGGTGGCGCGGGTGGACCTCCATCTGGTTGCAGTACTCCCACGTGCGACGGATCTCGTCGATGTCGGAGAAGTCGATCTGCGGGTCGACGCCCTGCGAGAACAGGTTCATGCCCAGGGTGACCAGGTCGACGTTGCCGGTGCGCTCGCCCTGCCCGAACAGACAGCCCTCGACCCGGTCGGCGCCGGCCATCAGCGCCAGCTCGGCCGCCGCCACGGCCGTACCGCGGTCGTTGTGCGGGTGGATCGACAGGCAGACGTGCTCGCGGCGGGAGAGGTGGCGGCCCATCCACTCGAAGCGGTCGGCGTGCGTGGAGGGCGTGGAGCGCTCGACGGTCGCCGGCAGGTTGAGGATGATCTCGCGGCCCGGACCGGGCTGCCAGACGTCCATCACCGCCTCGCAGACCTCCAGCGCGAAGTCCAGCTCGGTGTCGGTGAAGATCTCCGGGCTGTACTGGTAGCCGAACTCGGTCTCCGGGTCGAGCAGCTTCTCCGCGTACTCCATCACCAGCCGGGTGCCGTCGACGGCGATCTGCTTGATCTCGTCCTTGGAACCGCGGAAGACCACCCGGCGGAATACCGGCGCCGTGGCGTTGTACAGGTGGACGGTGGCGCGCCTGGCACCCTTGAGGGACTCCACGGTCCGCTCGATCAGGTCCTCGCGGGCCTGCGTCAGCACCGAGATGGTGACGTCGTCCGGGATCGCGTCCTCGTCCTCGACGATCGACCGTACGAAGTCGAAGTCGGTCTGACCGGAGGCCGGGAAGCCGACCTCGATCTCCTTGTAACCCATCCTGACCAGCAGATCGAACATCGCGCGCTTGCGCGCCGGCGACATGGGGTCGATCAGGGCCTGGTTGCCGTCGCGCAGGTCGGTGGAGAGCCAGCGGGGGGCGGTGGTGATCCGGTTCTGCGGCCACGTGCGGTCGGGGATGTCGACCTGGTCGTACTTGCCGTACTTGTGGACCGGCATGGAACTGGGCTGCTGGCGATGTGCCATGGTGGCGTGGGCTCCTCGAGAAATCCGGTGGAATCCGGTGTCCGGAAGGACGGCCGACGACGCAACGCCAAGCTCCGCGGGGAGGGGGTCGGCCTCGACTACAGGCCCTCGCCGCGGCAGCTAAGAAGAAGCAGCCCGAAACGCATGATGCGCAGCATGCTAGCCGAGCCCTCCCGAAACGCGCGGTCCTGTATCAGTATGCGGGACCCAGTGCCGGAAAGGGGCGCGGGGAACTGCGCGAGAACCCCCACACCGCCGCACGGAATAACACAGCGCGACCGTCTACGGCCGTCACATCCCCATATTTCACCAATCAAGGTCACGGATGGTGACACACCGCTGACTCGGTGCGATCGTGCGGGCATGACCGCGACCTTCTGCACCATCGTCCCGCCGCACGTCCTGGACAAGCTCGCCCGGTCCGGGGACGCCGCCCTCTCCGGCCCGGCCCGCCGGACCCTCCAGCGCGACGCCTACGAGCGCACCCACCGCCGCCTCACCACGGTCCTCGGCGCCCCCTCGGTCGCCCCGCCCGCCGCGGCCGCCGAAGGCAAGCCGCACCGCACAGTCCACGACGCCGAGCACCGTACGGACCTGCCCGGCAAGAAGGTCCGCGGCGAGGGCGGCGAACCCGGCAAGGACGCCACGGTCAACCGCGCCTACGCGGGTCTGGGCGCCACCTTCGAGCTGTTCCTCAAGGCCTACGGCCGCGACTCCATCGACGGCGCCGGGCTCCCGCTCGACGCGACCGTGCACTACGACGAGCAGTACAACAACGCCTTCTGGAACGGCGAGCAGATGGTCTTCGGCGACGGGGACGGCGAGATCTTCCTCGACTTCACCATCCCGATCGACGTCATCGGCCACGAACTCGCCCACGGCGTGACCCAGTACACGGCGAACCTGACCTACTTCGGCCAGCCCGGCGCCCTCAACGAGTCCGTCTCCGACGTCTTCGGCGCGCTGATCAAGCAGTACACGCTCGGCCAGACCGCCGCCGAGGCCGACTGGCTGATCGGCGCGGGACTGCTCGCCCCGCGCGTGACCGGGGTGGCCCTGCGCTCGATGAAGGCTCCGGGCACGGCGTACGACGACGACGTGCTCGGCAAGGACCCGCAGCCCGCGACGATGGACGACTACGTCCGCACCGGCCGCGACAACGGCGGCGTCCACATCAACTCGGGCATCCCCAACCACGCCTTCTACCTGGCCGCCACCGCCCTCGGCGGGCACGCCTGGGAGCGGGCCGGGCAGGTCTGGTACGACGTGCTGACCGGTGGCGAGCTGAAGGAGGACGCGATGTTCGCCGAGTTCGCCACGCTGACCGTCTCCGCCGCCAGGGCCCGGTTCGGCGACGGCAGCGACGAGCTGCGGGCGGTGGCCAAAGCCTGGGAGCAGGTCGGCGTGCGGACGCTGTAGCCCCCCGTTTCCTGCCGGGCGGGTTCGTACTAGACAGGGAACCATGCGTATTCAGGTGCGGCGCACGGGCGGGTTCGCGGGCGTCGAGCGGCACGCCGAGGTGAACACCTCGGGGCGGCCCGACGCGCACGAGTGGCACGCCCTCGCGGAGCGGGCGCTCGCGGCGGGCGGGGGCACGCCGCCCGCCGGGGTGCCGGACGGCTTCGGCTACCGGATCACGGTGGACGGCAGGACGGTGTACTGCGCGGACCCCCGGCTGACCGAGGAACAGCGCAGGCTGATCTCCCGGGTGCTCAAGGAAGGTGCGTAACTCCTGTTCTTTCCCCGGGGCGTTGACTTCGATTACCGGCGGTACCGATGATCCGCGCATGGCGACGAACCCCGTACCCCAGTTCCCGGCCGGCTTCCTGTGGGGCGTCTCGACGTCCGCGCACCAGATCGAGGGCGCGACGGAGCTGCGCGAGCCGTCCGTGTGGGACGCCTTCACGGCCGAGCCGGGACGGGTGAAGGACGGTTCCACCGCGGCGGTGGCCTGTGACCACTACCACCGCTACCGCGAGGACGTGGCGCTCCTGGCGGACCTCGGGGTCGACGCGTACCGGTTCTCGATCTCCTGGCCGCGGGTGCGCTCGCCCGGAGGCCTCGGCTTCTACGACCGGCTGGTGGACGAGCTGTGCGCGGCGGGCGTGCGGCCGGTCCCCACGCTCTTCCACTGGGACCTGCCGGTGGGGCTCGACTGGCTGGAGCGGGACACGGCCGCGCGGTTCGCGGACCACGTGGCGGTCGTCGCGGAGCGGCTCGGCGACCGGGTCCCGAAGTGGATCACTCTCAACGAGCCCGCCGAACACACACTGCTCGGCCACGCGCTCGGCGTCCACGCGCCCGGCGGACAACTGCTGTTCGACGCGCTGCCGGTGGCCCACCACCAGCTCCTTGCCCACGGGCTGGCCGTGCGGGCCCTGCGCGCGGCCGGCGCCACGGACGTCGGGATCGCCAACTCGCACGGACCGACCTGGCCCGCGTCCCGGGAGAGCGCGGACGTGGAGGCGGCCGGCTTCTACGACGTCCTGCTGAACCGGCTCTTCGCCGACCCGTTGCTGCTGGGCGAATACCCGGCCGGCCTCGGCGAGTTGATGCCGGGGGACGTGGCGTCCGACCTGAAGGTGATCGCCGAGCCGGTCGACTGGTACGGGATCAACTACTACGCGCCGACGCGGGTGGGGGCGCCCCAGGGCGCGGAGATCGAGTTCGGCGGCGTGCGGCTGCCGGCGGAACTGCCCTTCTCGGTGCGGGAGATCGAGGGCGTCCCGGTGACGGACTTCGGCTGGCCCGTGGTGCCCGAGGGGCTCACCGAGCTGCTCACCGGCTTCCGGGACCGCTACGGCGACCGACTGCCGCCGGTGGTCATCACCGAGAACGGGTGCTCCTACGAGGGGCTCGACGACCAGGCGCGGATCGCCTACCTGGACGGCCATGTGCGCGCGCTGCACGCGGCGCTGACGGCGGGCGTGGACGTACGCGGCTACTTCGTGTGGTCGTTGCTGGACAACTTCGAGTGGGCCGAGGGGTACGCGCGCCGGTTCGGGCTGGTGCACGTGGACCACGAGACGCTGGAGCGCACGCCGAAGGCCTCCTACCGCTGGTTCCGGGAGATGCTGCGGGCCCAGGGATGAAGGACGTCCCGACCGCTCCCGCCGAGCCCACCGCACAGGTCGGGCGTGGCTGGACGGCGTCGCGGGCGGACCGGACGGTCGGGAAGTGCGGCCGGAAACCGGGCTCCCGCCGGATCCGTTCGGTCGACATGATCCCGTACCACGGGTCGGGAACCGTGCGGGTGTGCAGTTCCGCTGGGACCTCGACGCCGTTGAGCTGGTGCAACTCGACCGTCGTGACAGGAGCGTCGTCGGCGATGTTGTAGGGCCGGCCGGTGGCTCCCGGTGCCCACGGCAGACGCGGCAGGCCCTGCGCGACGTGCACGTGGTCCGCCGTCCGGAGCCGCTGGGCACCAGGCCCAGGGCCCTAGAAGCCCAGCTTGCGCAGCTGCTTCGGGTCGCGCTGCCAGTCCTTGGCCACCTTCACGTGCAGGTCGAGGAAGACGGGGGTGCCGAGCAGCGCCTCGATCTGGCGGCGGGACTTGATGCCGACCTCCTTCAGGCGCTTGCCCTTGGGACCGATGATGATGCCCTTCTGGCTGGGGCGCTCGATGTAGACGTTGGCGTGGATGTCGAGGAGCGGCTTGTCCGCCGGGCGGTCCTCGCGCGGGAGCATCTCCTCGACGACGACGGCGATCGAGTGCGGCAGCTCGTCGCGTACGCCCTCCAGCGCGGCCTCACGGATCAGTTCCGCGATCATGACCTGCTCGGGCTCGTCGGTCAGATCGCCCTCGGGGTAGAGGGCGGGGCCCTCGGGGAGCATCGGGACGAGAAGGTCCGCCAGCAGCTTCACCTGCTTGTCCCCGACCGCCGACACCGGCACGATCTCGGCCCACTCGATGCCCAGCTCCTTGCCGAGCTGATCGATGGCGATCAGCTGCTCGGCCAGCGTCTTGCTGTCGACCAGGTCGGTCTTCGTGACGATCGCGACCTTGGGCGACTTCTTGATCCCCGCGAGCTCCTTGGCGATGAACCGGTCGCCGGGGCCGATCTTCTCGTTCGCCGGCAGGCAGAAGCCGATCACGTCGACCTCGGCCCAGGTCGTGCGTACCACGTCGTTGAGCCGCTCGCCGAGCAGCGTGCGCGGCTTGTGCAGCCCCGGGGTGTCCACCAGGATCAGCTGGGCGTCGGGCCGGTGCACGATGCCCCGCACCGTGTGCCGCGTGGTCTGCGGCTGGTTCGCGGTGATCGCGACCTTCTGCCCGACCAGTGCGTTCGTGAGGGTGGACTTGCCCGCGTTGGGGCGGCCCACGAAGCAGGCGAAGCCGGCCCGGTGGACAGTCTCGGCCGGCTGCTCGGATGACGGGGTACGAACGCTCATGGCGCCCATTCTCCCTGATCGCCGAAGCCCAGCCGCACAGCGTGACGGGACTGCCCGCCGGGCGGACCGGTGGGCGTGACCCCGGCGCCCTGGACGACCGGGGCCACGCCCGTCGGTGGATCAGTCGAACACGAACGGTCCGGGCGACTGCGGCCCTGTCGCCGTGCAGGTGATGGTGATGCCGAAGACGGTCATCTTCAGCGAACCGCCGAAGGCCTCCAGGCTGTCGCCGGAGGCGACGGTGCCGCTGAGCGGACCCACGGTGACGGGGTCGCCGGCCGCCATCGCCGGGTTCTTCGTGCCGGTGAAGGCGGTGGTGCCGCCGGCTCCCTTGACCAGGGTGAGCGTGGAGGCGATCGAGTCCGCCCCGAGACCGATGGGTGCGGTGATCGCGGTGGACGTGAGGGTCATGGTGGCCGCGGCGCCGTCCTGGGTGGCGGTGAGGGTGCCCTCGCCGCCGCCGAAGCCGCCGCAGTCGGCGGTGAGGGTCGCCGATTCCGGCGTGACGGCCAGGGCCGCGGGTGCGAGGAGTACACCGGTCACCGCCAAGGCGCCGATCGTCAGTGCCGCACCGGACGCAATGCGCTTGCCTCTCATGGGGGGGCTCCCTTCCCGTGTGGGGAATGCCATGTGGGGGATGGGCGGGAGGAACACCGGCGGACCACCCGCGCAGCGGGGTGCGGACGCGCAGCACGGCTCATATCTGACGGTCCGTCGGAACTTACGATTCCATTGATACGCGAGTGGCGCACGGCGGCAAGGCGTATTTCCGGCCTTCGACGACCTGTGCGCTACGGGCGCGCCCCCTCAGCCCGCGGAGACGGTCAGTCGTACGGCCCCGTCGGGCCCGGCGACGAGCACCGGTGTCCGTGGCCCGCCCAGATCCCGAACGGCCGCCAGGTCCTCCGCGGACGCGGACTCGTCCTCCGTGACGACCGCCGCCGCCTCCAGCGACTTGGCGCCCGACGCCACCGCCATGGCCACGGCGGTTCGCAGGGCGCTGAGCTTCAGCGAGTCCAGGTCGACGGTCCCGGCGACATACGTACGCCCCGTCTCGTCCCGTACGGCGGCCCCCTCGGGGACGCCGTTGCGGGCCCGGGCCGAGCGGGCCAGGGTGACGATCTTGCGGTCCTCGGGGTCAAGCGCGTTGCTGTCGGTCATGTCCCGAGCATACGGAGGCCGGCGGCCGGGTTCAGGGGCGGTCCAGGCGCAGCCGCTCGGCCCGCGGCAGCCCGGCCACCACGAGGTCGTAGGAGTCCTCGATCAGCTCCCGGACCAGGCGACGGGGCAGCGAGCCGTCCACCTTCACGGTGTTCCAGTGCCGCTTGTTCATGTGCCAGCCGGGGGCGATCAGGCCCGGGTGGTCGGCGCGCAGGCGCACCGCGTCCTGCGGGTCGCACTTGAGGTTCACCGTGAGCGGGCGGGCGTCCAGGGAGGTCAGCGCGAACATCTTGCCCAGCACCTTGAACACCGAGGCCTCCGGCCCGAACGGGAACTCCTCGACGGCCGCGTCGAAGGACAGACAGAAGGCGCGCAGCTCCTGGGGCGTCACTCCGGCTTCGTCTCCTCCTCCGGCGCCTGCGTGGCGGCCACCGGCTCCACGAGCACGGTCACGATCTTGTTCCGGCGTCCGGCGGCGGCCTCGGCGGTGAGCCGCAGTCGCCGGCCGTCCGGCAGCTCGACCACGGACGTGGCCCCGGCGATCGGGACGCGGCCCAGCGCCTTGGCCAGCAGCCCGCCGACCGTCTCCACGTCCTCGTCGTCGTACGCCTCCAGCCCGTACAGCTCGCCGAGGTCGCCGATGTCGAGGCGGGCGGTGACCCGGTGGCGGCCCTCGCCGAGGGGCTCCACGGGCGGCAGCTCCCGGTCGTACTCGTCGGTGATCTCGCCGACGATCTCCTCCAGGATGTCCTCGATGGTGACGATCCCGGCCGTGCCGCCGTACTCGTCGATGACGACGGCGACGTGGTTGCGCTCCTTCTGCATCTCGCGCAGCAGGTCACCGGCGTTCTTGGTGTCCGGCACGAAGACGGCGGGCCGCATGGCCGTCGAGACCAGCTCGCTCTCGGCCTCCCGGCTGATGTGCGTCTTGCGGACCAGGTCCTTCAGATACACGATCCCGACGATGTCGTCCTCGGACTCCCCGGTCACCGGGATACGCGAGAAACCGGACCTGAGCGCCAGGGTCAGGGCCTGGCGGATGGTCTTGTAACGCTCGATGACGACGAGGTCGGTGCGCGGGACCATCACCTCCCGTACGAGGGTGTCGCCGAGCTCGAAGACCGAGTGCACCATACGGCGCTCGTCGTCCTCGATCAGGGACTCCGCCTCGGCGAGGTCGACCAGGGCGCGCAGCTCCGCCTCCGAGGCGAACGGGCCGCGCCTGAAGCCCTTGCCCGGGGTGAGGGCGTTGCCGATGAGGATCAGCAGCGACGGGATCGGGCCCATGATCCGGGCCAGCGGAACCAGGACGTAGGCCGCCGCGGTGGCCGTGTTCAGCGGGTGCTGGCGGCCGATGGTGCGCGGCGAGACGCCGACCGCGACGTACGAGACGAGGACCATGACCGCGATGGCGATCAGCAGCGCCTCGGTGGTGCTGGCGAACTCGTTCAGGCAGGCGTAGGTGATCAGCGCGGCCGCGGCCATCTCGCAGGCGACGCGGACAAGCAGCGCCACGTTGAGATAGCGGGTGGGGTCAGCGGCGACCTGGGCGAGCTTGGCGCCGCCGCGCCGGCCGGAGCGTACGGCCTCCTCGGCGCGGAAGCTGGAGACGCGGGCGAGGCCCGCCTCCGCGCAGGCGGCGAGCCAGGCGACGACGACCAGCGCGACGGCGCCGGTGACCAGCGGGAGGCTCATGACACGGTGGGGGCCGGGGAGGGGCCGGTGAGGCCCTTCTCCGCACGCCAGCCGTCCACGATGGCTGCCTGTAGGCCGAACATCTCGGCCTTCTCGTCGGCCTCTTCGTGGTCGTACCCGAGCAGGTGCAGCACTCCGTGGACGGTGAGCAACTGGAGCTCCTCGTCCATGGAGTGCTGCGTCGGGGCCTCGGCCCCCTGCTTGGTGGCGACCTCCGGGCACAGCACGATGTCGCCGAGCAGACCGTTCGGCGGCTCGTCGTCGTCCTTCGCCGGCGGGCGCAGCTCGTCCATCGGGAAGGACATGACGTCGGTCGGACCCGGCAGGTCCATCCACTGGATGTGCAGCTGCTCCATGGCGTCGGCGTCCACGACGATCACCGAGAGTTCGGAGAGCGGGTGGATGCGCATCCGTGCGAGCGCGTAGCGGGCGATGTCGAGGATCGCCTGCTCGTCGACCTCGGTTCCGGACTCGTTGTTGACGTCGATCGACATGGTCGTGCTGGTCTACTTCCCCTTGGTGCCCTTGGCGCCGGACCTGCCACGGCCCTGGTGTGTGCCGTTCTCCGTGCCGTTCTGGCTGTCGAACTTCTCGTACGCGTCGACGATACGGCCCACCAGCTTGTGCCGGACGACATCGTGGGACGACAGCCGGGAGAAGTGGACGTCCTCGACGCCCTCCAGGATCTCCTGCACCTGGCGCAGACCGGACTTGGTACCGCCGGGCAGGTCGACCTGGGTCACGTCACCCGTGATCACGATCTTCGACTCGAAGCCGAGGCGGGTGAGGAACATCTTCATCTGCTCGGGGCTCGTGTTCTGGGCCTCGTCCAGGATGATGAAGGCGTCGTTGAGCGTGCGACCGCGCATGTAGGCGAGCGGCGCGACCTCGATCGTCCCGGCGGCCATCAGACGGGGGATGGAGTCCGGGTCGATCATGTCGTGCAGCGCGTCGTAGAGCGGGCGCAGGTAGGGGTCGATCTTCTCATAGAGCGTGCCGGGGAGGAAGCCGAGGCGCTCGCCGGCCTCGACCGCCGGGCGGGTCAGGATGATGCGGTTGACCTGCTTGGACTGCAGGGCCTGCACCGCCTTGGCCATGGCGAGGTAGGTCTTGCCGGTGCCGGCGGGGCCGATGCCGAAGACGATCGTGTGCTTGTCGATCGCGTCGACGTACCGCTTCTGGTTGAGGGTCTTGGGGCGGATCGTGCGGCCGCGTGAGGACAGAATGTTCTGGGTGAGCACCTGCGCCGGCGTCTCTTCCGCGCCCTCGCCGTTCTCCGTCGCCCGGAGCATGGCGATCGAGCGTTCCACTGCGTCCTCCGTCATCGGCTGCCCGGTGCGGAGCACCAGCATCATCTCGTCGAACAGGCGCTGGACGAGGGCGACTTCCGCCGCGGGCCCGACCGCGCTGATCTCATTGCCCCGGACGTGGATGTCGGCCGCCGGGAAGGCCTTCTCGATCACACGCAGCAGGGCGTCGCCGGACCCCAGGACGGTGACCATGGGGTGCTGGGCGGGGACGGTGAACTGTGCTCTCGCCTGCTCCTGCGCGGGGGTGTGAGCTGTGGGTGTCTGAGTCATGGGCCGGCGCTTAAGGCCTGCACGTCCTCCTCGATACGACTCGCCTGCCACAAGGGCGGCCTGGCGATTTCCAGAGTACGCCGCAGGACTGACATCGCCGTAGGACTTTTCGATGCGCCGTGCGGCACATGAGGCGCGCGGGGCCGGGTCAGGCGGACCGGCCGAAGCCGATCGTGGGGACCGCGCGGCGCAGGGGCCAGGGGCGGGTGGTGGCCGGGATCAGGTCCTCCAGGAAGGAGTACCGGCGCAGGGCCGCGGGGTCCTGGTCGTCGTACGACTGCACCCTGCGCCACCAGGCCGCGATCTCGGACCAGCCGGGGGCGGAGAGGGAGCCGCCGAACTCCTGGACGGACAGGGCGGCGGTGAGGCCGGCGAAGGCGACGCGGTCCGCCAGGGGCCAGCCGGCCAGGGTGCCGGTGACGAAGCCGGCGACGAAGACGTCTCCCGCGCCGGTGGGGTCCAGGGCCTCGACGGCGATCGCCGGGACCTCGGCGCACTCGCCGGTGCGGCGGTCCACGGCGTACGCGCCGTCGGCGCCGAGGGTGACCACGGCGAGCGGCACGTGTTCGGTGAGGGCGTGCGCGGCGGCGCGGGGGCAGGTGGCGCCGGTGTAGCGCATCGCCTCCTCGGCGTTGGGCAGGAACGCCTCGCAGTGTTCGAGGTCGGGCAGGCCCGCCAGGTCCCAGGCGCCGGTGTCGTCCCAGCCGACGTCGGCGAAGATGCGGGTGCCCGTGCTCGCGGCCTGGGCGATCCAGGGGGCGCGCTCGCTCGGGGTGAGCGAGGCGACGGCGGCACGCGCGCGGGGCGGGCAGTCGGGGGCGGGCTCCTCGGGGGGCGGCTCGTGGCCGTGGGAGACCATCGTGCGCTCGCCCTCGTAGGCCATGGAGACGGTGACCGACGAGTGCCAGCCGGGCACCGTGCGCGAGGGCGTGAGGTCGATGCCCTCGCCCCGCTCCAGGGCGTCCCAGCAGTAGTCGCCGTAGTGGTCGTCGCCGAAGGCCGCCGCGAGGGACGTCCGCAGCCCGAGGCGGGACAGCGCGGTCGCCATGTTGGCGACGCCGCCCGGGCTCGACCCCATCCCGCGCGCCCAGGACTCCGTCCCGCGCACCGGGGCGGAGTCGAGCCCGGTGAAGATGATGTCGAGGAAGACGCTGCCGGTGAGATACACGTCCCACGGTGGCTCGCCCGGCCCGCGCAGGGCGGCCAGGGGATCGACATGGGCGTGGCAGTACCGACCCTCCCTAATGGTCGGCATCGCCCTGGCGGCGGGCAGCGGCCCCTCTCCGTCGGACCCGATCACAGTGCGCTCCCTGACGTGGTACTGACCCGGCCAGTGTGCACCACACCACTGACAACACCCCGGCGCCCAGGCGGAGAGGTGCGCCCGCGCCGGGCCCACGGGGAGGCGCGCGGGGGCGACCCGGAGGCGTACCGGCGACGTTTCACGCTGTCGCAGGACCCGGTCGCGGAGCCCCCTGGGTCGGACGGGCCCGGGTCGGCGACGCCGGCTTGAAGCCCGTCGCCGCCAGGCACAGCGCCCCCAGCCCCGCCCACGGCGACACGAACACGGCGAGCAGGGTGCCGCAACCGCCCAGCCCCAGCACCGTCGTCGGGATCGCCCCGCCGCTTGCCGATCCGGTCGGAGATCCGCCCGCTGCCGTACACCGCGGCGCCAGCCTGCGGCGGGCACGGTGCCCGGCGGGCCGGGGACCTACCAGCGGGGCATGGCGGGGGTGATCCACTCCGGGTCGGCGACCCGCATCGCCGCCGCGTCGTCGCGGTCGCGCAGCGTGCCGTCGTCGTCCAGCCAGCGCCGGTGCAGCAGGGCGAGCCGGTCCCGGTCGAGTTCGACGCCCAGGCCGGGGGCGTCCGGGACCTTCACGGACCCGTCCTCGAAGACCAGCCGTTCGGTGAGCACGTCCTCCGACTGCCAGGGGTAGTGGGAGTCGCAGGCGTGGTGGAGGCCGGGCACGGTCGCCGCCACGTGGGTCATCGCGGCGAGGCTGATCCCGAGGTGGGTGTTGGAGTGCATGGACACCCCGACGCCGAAGGTCCGGCAGACCGCGGCGAGTTGCTGGGTGTTGCGCAGCCCGCCCCAGTAGTGGTGGTCGGAGAGGACCACCTGGACGGCACCGCGCGTGAACGCCTCCTTGATCTCGGCGAACGTCGTCACGCACATGTTGGTGGCGAGCGGTACGCCCGTCCGCCCGGCGACCTCGGCCATGGCGGGCGTGCCGAGCGCCGGGTCCTCCAGGTACTCCAGTACGTCACCGAGTTCCTCGGCCACCGTGACCGACGTCCCCACGGACCAGGCCCCGTTGGGGTCGAGCCGCAGCGGGTGCCCGGGGAAGGCCGCCGCCAGCGCCCGTACTGCCGCGATCTCCTCGTCGGGCGGGAAGACGCCCCCCTTGAGCTTGAACGACGAGAACCCGTACCGCTCCTTGAACTTCCGCGCCTGCTCCACGACCCCGGCGGGATCGAGCGCGGCCCCCCAGTCGTCCCGCTCTGCCGGGACGCCGGCCGGGTGCTCGGCCCACTTGTAGAACAGGTAGGCGCTGTACTCGACGGTGTCCCGCACCTTGCCGCCGAGCAGCGCGTGCACGGGCAGTCCGAGCGACTTGCCGAGCGCGTCCAGGCAGGCCACCTCGAAGCCGGAGACGACGGACAGCCGCAGCTTGTCCGCGGTCTGCACCCCGCGCAGCCCGCCGACGTCCACCGCCTCGGAGACCCGCGAGGCGTCCACGGCCACCTCGTCGGCGACGGCGAACAGCGCGTTCAGATCACTGACCCGCCGCCCCTTCAGCTTCTCCGCGAAGGGCCGCGCCAGCTCCAGGTACTTGGTGTCCCCGTAGGTCTCCCCGACGCCGGTCACGCCGTCCGCCGTCACCACCTCCACGATCAGCCGGGGCGTGTACGGCTGGTGGACGCCCTGCGTGTTCAGCAGCGGCGGGTCGGCGACCAGGATCGGGGTCAGTCGTACGTCCGTGACGGTGAGGTTCACAGGGCGGCTCCTACGAGGTCGAGTCCGGTGGCGAGCAGGGTCCTCAGGTCGGCGAGGTCGGCCGCCGAGAGGTCGGTGAGGGGGGCACGGACCGGTCCTGCCGGCCGGCCGCGCAGCCGGGCCGCGGCCTTGACCAGCGACACGGCGTAACCGGGCGTCCGGTCGCGCAGGTCGACGAGCGGCACGTAGAAGTCCCGCAACAGCTCGTCCACCACGGCGTCGTCGTCGGTGCGCAGGGCGGTGAAGAAGGCGTTCGCGATCTCGGGCGCGAACGCGTGCACGGCGGAGGAGTAGGCGGGGACGCCGACGGCGGCGTAGGCGCAGGCCTGGATCTCGGCGGTGGCGGCGCCGTTGAAGAACAGGAAGTCGTCGGGGGCGGCGAGGGTGAGGCGCTGGAGCCGGTCCAGGTCGCTGTGGCCGTCCTTGAGTCCGATGACGCCGGGGATCCGCGTGATCCGGCGGAACGCGTCGGTGCCGTAGGCGACCTGGCCGCGCTGGTAGGCGACGAGCGGCAGCCGGGTGCCGGCGGCGATCCGCTCCAGCTGGGCGACCAGGCCCTCCTGGGGCGCGGTGACCAGATAGTGCGGCAGCACGAGCAGAGCGTCCGCCCCCGCCTCCTCGGCGATCCGCGCGAACCGTACGGCCTGCGCCCAGCCGTAGCCGACCCCTGCCACGACCGGCATCCGGCCCGCCGCCTCCCCCACGGTGGCGGTGACGACCTGCCGGTACTCGTCCTCGTCCAGCGAGAAGAACTCGCCGGTGCCGCAGGCGGGGAAG
This sequence comes from Streptomyces sp. NPDC086077, assembly GCF_040686175.1. NCBI lineage: Bacteria > Bacillati > Actinomycetota > Actinomycetes > Kitasatosporales > Streptomycetaceae > Streptomyces > Streptomyces sp. NPDC086077. Next base: position 18,818 of record NZ_JBFBJT010000118.1, read on the forward strand.
ACCGCGCCGGGCCCAGTGGCGAGCTGCCCGGCGAGGTAGGCGCGGAAGCCGTCGAGGTCGAGGGAGCCGTCGTCGTGGAAGGCGGTGAGCGGGAAGGACAGCACGCCGCCCGCCATCCCCGCCCGCAGGCCCGCCGCCACGTCGGTGTCGAGACCCACGCCCATCTCCCTGTGTAGACGCTATCCATGTATGAAAACGGAGATTAGACAGGCGAACGGCCGCCGTCAATGGTTCGCGCGCCCCGAGCGCACTCCGGAGGGTGGCGCCCTGCTTACGATCAGGACATGTCGGAGACAGGTGGCGTCCGCGAGGTGAAATCGGCGGCGCGAACGGTCGAGTTGCTGGAGCTGCTGGCCGCGCGCGGCGACCGTCCGGCGCGGCTCCAGGAACTGGCCGACGAGCTCGGCGTACCCCGCAGCTCGATGTACGCGCTGCTCCAGACCCTCGCCGCCCGCGGCTGGGTGCGCAGCGACGTCACCGGCTCCCTGTACGGCATCGGCATCCGTGCCCTGCTCACCGGTACCAGCTACCTCGACTCCGACCCGCGCGTCAGGGCCGTGCGCCCATACCTCGACGAGGCGTCGGAGGCTCTCGGCGAGACCATCCACATGGGACGGCTGGACGGCCGGGACGTGGCCTATCTGGCGACCCGCGAGTCGCACGAGTACCTGCGGACCATCAGCCGCGTCGGCCGTCGGCTCCCCGCACACGTGGGCGCCCTGGGCAAGGCACTGCTCGCGGAGCACCCCGACGCCGACCTGCCCGACGGCCCGTACGAGGCACTCACCCCGCACACCCGCACCACCCGCGCCTCCCTGGTCGCCGACCTCGCCGAGGTGCGGGCGCGCGGTTACTCGGTGGACCGCGAGGAGGGCGTGCTCGGCATCGTCGGCTTCGGCTTCGCCCTGCGCTACGACGACCCGGCCCAGGACGCGATCAGCTGCTCGGTACCGCTGGCCCGGCTGGCACCCGGGCGCGAGGAGCGGATCGTCGCGGTGATGCGGGAGATCAGGGCGAAGATCGAGGCGACGGTGCCGGGCGGCGGGGGCTCGGCACACTGGCGTTAGGCGCGCGCGGGCCGACCGGAAGCCGTCCCGAAGCCGTCCAGAAGCCGGTTGGAGGGCAGCCGGAAGCCCGCCGGAAGGCGCTCTTCTGCCCGGCCGGGCCGATCCCAAACAGAAGGTGATCCAGATCACCCACCCCGACCTCCCGTCGCCCTCCCTCCGCTTGATACAAATTGCCCGCGCGTTCCTGTCCCTCGACGGTCGTCGCCCAATCCCCCTTCCTGTGCCGTCCTTTCGCATGCCCTGGGAACGCCCGTGTTCGCCCCCCGCACCACCACACCCTGGCCCCTCGTCGCCCTTTTCACGGCCGGGTATCTCGCCCCGTACCTCCTCCCGACCGTCGTCGGCAGGCTGGACTCCGGGCTCCCCGTCTCCGCCACCCAGGCGGGCGCCATCGGCAGTGCCCTGCTGCTGAGTTCGGCTGCCGCCGGGTTCCTGCTGGCCTCCCGGGTGGACCGGATCGGCCCGCGTGCCCTGGCCCGTGCCGGACTGGCGCTCGCCGTCCTCGGCTACGGCGGCGCCACCCTCACCACCGCCGTCCCCGCGGTCGTCGCCGGCGCGATGGCCGGTGGCTTCGGCTCCGGAACGGCGACCGCGGTCGCCGCCTGCGGGATCGCGGCTCAGCGCGACGCGCACCGCGTCACCACACTCGGCCTGCTCAGCGTCTCCGCCCTCGCCGGGGCGGTCTATCTGACGGTCCCGCACCTCGGCCCCGGCCACGGACTCCCGCTGGCCGCGATCGCCCTGACCGCGCTCGCCGTCTGGCCGCTGACCGGCCGGCTCCACGCCCGGACACCCGCGCTCGCCGTCAGCCGCCCCCGCGAGCCCCTCCCCCATCTGCGGTCCGGCCTGCTCCTCGCCGCCACGATGCCGTGCTGGTCGATGGCGCAGAACGCCCTCTGGGGCGTCAGCGGCAGGATCGGCCTCACCCAGGCGCACCTGGGCGAGGCGACCGTCGGCGCGGTCTTCGCCGTCGCGCTCGGCGCGGGACTGCTGGGCGTGATCGGCGCCGGGGCCCTGGGCCCACGGCTCGGGCACGCCGCACCCATCGGCGTCGGCACCGGCCTCATCGCGGGCTGCATCGTGGCCAGCGCGTCCGCGACCGGACTGACGACCTTCGCGGCGGGCGAGATCGCCTGGAACACGCTCTACCCGATCGTCCTGTCGTACGTCATCGGCCTCGCCGCCTCCCTCGACCCTCGCGGCCGCTGGGCGGTCCTGGTCGGCTCGGCCGCCTCGCTGGGCACGGCCGCGGGCCCGCTGACCGGCAGCCTCCTGTCGGCGCAGGCCGGATTCCCGGCGATGGGCGCGGCACTGGCCGCCGGGCTGCTGGTGATCGCCGTGCCGATGACCCTGGTGGCACGGCAGGCGTCCCGGCGGCCCACGCACGTCGTCGACGTGCTGGAGATCCCCGTGGACGCCCTGCCGGCGATGCCCGCCCAGCAGCACGCCTACGGCACGGCGGGACCTCGGCAGGCAGCGGCCGCACCGGGGTCCGCGACCGCCTGAGGCCTACGGGAACTCGTACGCCTCGACCTCCGCGAGATACCGTGCCCGCCGCTCCTCGTCGTGCTCCAGGAAGGACGCGAGAAAGGAGTTGCGGGCCAACTCGCGCAGCCGCTCCTCGCCGAGCCCCAGGGCCGCGCGCACGGCGTCGAAGTTGTCGCCCGCGTACCCCCCGAAGTAGGCCGGGTCGTCGGAGTTGACGGTGCACAGCAGCCCGGCGTCGAGCATGGCGGGCAGCGGGTGGTCGGCGAGGACGTCGACGGCGCGCAGCCGGACGTTGGACAGCGGGCACAGCGTCAGCGGGACCCGCTCCCGCACCAGCCGCTCCACCAGCGCCGGATCCTCCATGCACCGCAGCCCGTGGTCGACGCGCTCCACGCCGAGCACGTCGAGGGCCTCGGTGATGTACTCCGGCGGCCCCTCCTCACCGGCGTGCGCGACCCGCCGCAGCCCGAGGGCGGCGGCGGCCTCGTACACCTCGCGGAACTTCACCGGCGGATGCCCGACCTCGGCGGAGTCGAGACCGACCCCGGTGATCCGGTGCAGATACGGCTTTGCCGAGTCCAGCGTCGCCATCGCCGATTCGGCAGGCTCGTCGCGCAGGAAACACATGATCAGCTGGGTGGAGACGCCGTGCTCGCGCTCGCTGCGCTCCAGCGCCCGCCCCGAACCCTCGACCACCGTGCCCATCCCGACCCCCCGCTCGAGGTGCGCCTGCGGGTCGAAGAAGACCTCCGCGTGCCGCACACCCTGCGCGGCGGCCCGGGCGAAGTAGGCGTTCGCGAGGTCCGCGAAGTCCTGCTCGGTGCGCAGCACGGCCATGAGCTCGTAGTACAGGTTCAGGAAGGACTGGAGATCCTCGAACCGGTACGCCTCGCGCAGCTCGCCGGTGTCCGCGTAGGGCAGCTTCACGTCGTTGCGGGCGGCGAGCTCGAAAGCGAGCTCAGGTTCCAAAGTGCCTTCGATATGAAGGTGCAGTTCAGCTTTCGGGAGAGGCATCACCTCATCGTACGACCGCTTCACCTGCGCTTCGGAACCGGCACTCTCAGTAGATCGTGCGCCACGCTCAGCTCCCCGTCGTAGCCGGCGGCCCGCGCCTGCCTCTCGAACTCCTCCGGCTCGGAGTAGCGCTGGCTGAAGTGGGTCAGCACGAGATGCCGCACGCCGCACTCCGCGGCCACCCGCGCCGCCTGACCGGCCGTCAGGTGACCGTGCTCCACGGCGAGTTCCTCGTCCTCGTCGAGGAACGTCGACTCGATGACGAGCAGGTCGCAGCCCTCGGCGAGCGCGTACACGCCGTCGCAGAGCCGGGTGTCCATGACGAACGCGAACCGCTGACCGCGCCGCGCCTCGCTGACCTCGTCGAGGGCGACCCCGCCGAGCGCGCCCTCACGCTGGATGCGGCCCACGTCCGGCCCTTTGATGCCGTGCGCGGCGAGCCGCTCGGGCAGCATGCGGCGCCCGTCCGGCTCGACCAGGCGATAGCCGTACGCCTCGACCGGGTGGGAGAGCTTGCGGGCCTCCAGGCGGTAGGACGCCGAGGAGGCGAGCACCCCGTCCCGGTCCACCGGCGCCTCCGTGATCCCGACGGTCTCGCGGTAGGCGGTGGCGTACCGCAGCCGGTCGAAGAAGCGCTGCCCCGAGCGGGGGTAGTGCGCGGTGACCGGGTGGGGCACCTGGTCGAGGTTGACGCGCTGGACGACGCCCGCGAGGCCCAGCGAGTGGTCGCCGTGGAAGTGCGTGACGCAGATCCGGTTCAGGTCGTGGGCGGCGACTCCGGCACGCAGCATCTGGCGCTGGGTGCCCTCGCCGGGGTCGAAGAGGATGCCCTCGCCGTCCCAGCGCAGCAGGTAGCCGTTGTGGTTGCGGTGCCGGGTCGGG
>NZ_JBFBJT010000119.1:0-22811 GCF_040686175.1 Streptomyces sp. NPDC086077
GCACGCGCGTCGGCGGGTTCGCCCGCCCCGGCGCTCCCGGCCTCGCCCGCCAGGGGCTGGGTCCCCCCGACGCGGCCCGGCGGGGTCGCGCCGTGCCGGCCGCCGGAGCCGGACTGATCCACGGGATCGCCCCTAGCGGCTGGCGTACTCGCGGAAGCCGCGGCCCGTCTTGCGGCCGAGACAGCCCGCGGCCACCAGGTGCTCCAGCAAGGGTGCCGGGGCCAGTCCCGGGTCGCGGAACTCGCGGTGCAAGACCTTCTCGATGGCCAGCGACACATCCAGGCCGACCACGTCCAGCAGCTCGAACGGGCCCATGGGGTAGCCGCCGCCCAGCCTCATCGCCGCGTCGATGTCGTCCAGGGACGCGTAGTGGTCCTGCACCATCTTGATCGCGTTGTTCAAGTACGGGAACAGCAGGGCGTTGACGATGAATCCGGCCCGGTCGCCGCAGTCGACGGCGTGCTTCCCGACCTTGGCGCAGACCTCGCGGACGGTGGCGTGGACGTCGTCGGCCGTGAGCACCGTGCGGACGACCTCGACCAGCTTCATCGCCGGTGCCGGATTGAAGAAGTGCATGCCGATCACGTCCTGCGGACGCGAGGTGGCCCGGGCGCAGGCGACGACCGGCAGCGACGAGGTCGTCGTCGCCAGGACCGCGCCCGGCTTGCAGACCTTGTCCAGCGCGGCGAACAGCTGCCGCTTGACCTCCAGGTCCTCGGCGACCGCCTCGACCGCCAGGTCGACGTCGGCGAACGCCTCGTACGAGCCCGCCGGGGTGATCCGCTCCAGCGTCTGGGCCGCCGCCTCGGCGGTCAGCCGGCCCTTGTCGACGGAGCGCGCCAGGGACTTGCCGATACGGGCCTTGGCCGTCCGCGCCTTCTCCTCGCTGCGGGCGGCGAGGACCACGTCGTGGCCCGCCTTCGCGAACACCTCGGCGATGCCCGACGCCATGGTGCCGGAGCCCGCGACGCCGACCGAGCGGACCGGGCGGCCCGGCGTGAGGTTCCCGCCCTCCTGAGGCGTCAGCGCGTCCGGCACCACGGTGGCGCTGCCCGGGGCCTCGTAGGTGTAGAAGCCGCGGCCCGCCTTGCGTCCCGTGAGGCCCGCCTCGCTGAGCTGTTTCAGGATCGGCGCGGGGGCGTGCAGTCGGTCGCGGGAGGCGGTGTACATGGCTTCCAGGACGGTCCGCGCGGTGTCGACGCCGATCAGGTCGAGCAGGGCGAGCGGGCCCATGGGCAGTCCGCAGCCGAGCCGCATCGCGGCGTCGATGTCCTCGCGGGAGGCGTACCTCGCCTCGTACATCGCGGCGGCCTGGTTGAGGTAGCCGAACAGCAGCCCGTCGGCGACGAATCCGGGCCGGTCACCGACCGCCACGGGCTCCTTGCCCAGTTCGATCGCGAGATCCGTGACCGCGGCGACGGCCTGCGGCGCGGTGAGCACCGAGGAGACCACCTCGACGAGCTTCATCGCCGGCGCGGGGTTGAAGAAGTGCAGGCCCAGCACGCGCTCCGGGCGGGCCGAGTCGGCGGCCAGGCGCGTGACGGACAGGGCGTTGGTGCCGGTCGCGAGAATCGTCTCCGGGCGCACGACGCCGTCGAGTTCGCGGAATATCTGGTGCTTGATCTCGTACGACTCGGGGGCCACCTCGATCACCAGGTCGGCGTCGGCAGCCGCCCGCAGGTCGGTGGACGTGCGGACGCGGGCGAGGGCGTCCGCGCGCTCCTGTTCGGTGAGGCGGCCGCGCTCGACGGCGCGGGCCGTCGAGGACTCCAGGGCGGCGACGCAACGCACCGCCTGGGCCTCGCTGATGTCGATGCCGACGACCTCGCGGCCGGCCTTGGCCAGAACTTCGGCGATGCCGGTGCCCATGGTGCCGAGGCCGACGACGGCAATGGTCTGGAGCGGGGACAGCGTTCGGTCGGACAGGGGAGTGGCCATCGCGGGACTCCTGGAAAATGAGGTGACGACTGGGAACGCGCCCGGCTGCGCCGAGGGCGCAGCAGGTGCGTGAGAAGTGCGGGTGGTGCCGGGCTGCAAGCGCACACGCCCGGTGCCGTCGCTGCGGACGTGCGTCCGAGGAACGGTGATGACCGACCGGCCCTGTCCCGTGGCCGAGTCGCATTGCGGTACCTGAGTACCGAACCGACTGCTCTCGCGGCGGCTGCGTCACCAGGCCGTCGCGAGCAGTGATGCGAGTGGGTAACTCGCTCTAATGAGCTTAACTCGCGGGTAACGAGCGCGCCAGCCCTTTGTCTCTGTGATGTAGGTCCCTGACGCCGAGATCGTTTGTACGCTCGCGTCATGGACGAAGAGTTGCGATCGCTCACGGAGCGCTTACGGCGGGAGTCCGGGGGCTCCGCGGAGTACGAGCGGCTGGTGGCGACGGAGGACCACGGTGAACTCGCCGGAGTGCTCGTCGCGCCCGGCCGGCCGCTGTGGGCCAGGGAGCTGGCCGCGTTCCGGCTGGGGACGGCGGGCGACCGGCGGGCCTTCGAGTCCCTCGTGCTGCTCCTCAACCACCGTGACCCACCGCGCTGCGCGTCCGCCGCCCACGCTCTTGCCCGGCTCGGCGACCCGCGCACCGCCCGCGCGGCGGCGGCACTCGCCACGAACGAACTGCGCGTCGCCTACGCCCTGCACCCGGTGCGGCTGCTCGTCGAGCTGCGTGCCCCCGAGTCCGTCCCCGCGCTGATCACCACGCTGCGACGCCGGCTCCGCCCGCACGACCCGTACCGGAGCGTGGCCCTCGCGTGCGTGGAGGGGCTGGGGGAGCTGGGCGACGGCCGGGCCGGGCCCGTACTGAACGAGGCCCTGGCGCATCCGGCGCTGGCGGAGGCTGCCGTGACGGCGCTGGCGCGGATTCCCGGGCAGCGACGGGGATGAGGGGGGTACGGCGGCACCGAGTGGGCTTACCCCGCGTCCGTCAACTCCCGCGTACCGCACCTCCGGCACCTGGACCATCCGGGTGCACGTATGTCGCGTACAACTCGGCGTCCGTCGTGCGGACCTCACCGTCCCGGTAGGGGTCGTGGCAGGCCGAGCCGACGACCTCCCCGCCCTGCTCGGCGACCAGGTTCAGCACCGCGCCGTCGTTCTGCCCGAAGCGGGCCCGGCGCCGGTCGACGTCCTGCTGGACGCTGAGCGCGTCGAGGTAGGACTGCGGCATCAGGCCCCGGTAGGCGCTCCGCCGGCCGCCGACGCGGATCCCGGCACCCGGTCGCAGTCGGCGAGGGCCGGCTCCCGGACGTGCGGCCCGGTCACGCGGCCACCACCGCTGGGGCCCCCACGCCTTTGCGTAGTGGGGGAGCCTCGATCTCCATCAGGTACTCGGGGCGGACCAGCCCGGCGACCCGCACGGCCGAGGCGGCCGGGAGCCGGTCGCCGGGTATGTGCTCGGCGCGGGCCGCGCGGATGGCGGGCATGTGCGCCATGTCCGTGACGAAGTAGGTGAGCTTGACGACGTCGCCGAACGTGGCGCCGGCCGCGGCCAGGCAGCGGCGCAGGTTCTCGAAGACCTGGCGGGCCTGGGCGGCCGGGTCGCCCGCGCCGACCAGTTCGCCGCGCTCGTCGGGCGGGAGCTGCCCGGAGACGGCGACGAAACGGCCGGTGCCCGTGACCACGTGGGAGTACTGCTCGGCGGCGACCCCGTCGGGGGCCGGGATCCTGGTCGGCTCACTCATGGGTCGATGGTGGACCATGGGTCCGGCCGAACCCCCGACGGGCCGTCACCCCGTGATTCAGCCGCGGAAACCCAGCAGCCTGTGCAGCGTCGAGCCCTGCGACTCACCGGTGGACTTCGCGACCAGCGGCTTGGGGTCGGGCAGCGCCGCGCACACCGCGTCCGTCCCCCCGCGACCGCGCGGCACCGTGCCGTCGGTCAGATACGCCGACAGATGCTGGTCGAGGCAGGTGTTCCCGCTGAGCGTGATGCCGTGGTTGCCGCCCTCCTGCTCGACCACCAGGCTGGAGCCGCGCAGCAGCCTGTGCACCGTCGTGCCGCCCTGGTACGGCGTGGCCGCGTCGTGCGTCGCCTGGAACAGCAGGACCGGCGGCAGCTTGTCGTTGGCCACGTCCACCGGCCCCAGCGAGTCCGTCGGCCAGAACGCGCAGGGAGCGTTGTACCAGGCGTTGTTCCAGGTCATGAACGGCGCCTTCTCGTGCACCGCCCAGTTGTCCTTGCGCCACTGTGCCCAGTCGCGCGGCCAGCCGGCGTCCCGGCACTGCACCGCGGTGTAGACGCTGTAGCCGTTCTCCTCGGCGGCGTCGGCCGCGCCGAAGTTCTCGTACGCCTCGACCAGCGGGGCGGTCTTCCTGTCGTTGACGTACCCGGCGAACGCCTCGGCGAGGTGGGGCCAGTAGCCGTTGTAGTAGCCGCCGGGCAGGAACGTGTCCTCCAGTTCGGCCGCGCCCACCTTGCCGCCCGCGGGCTTCTCGGCCAGCGCCGCCCGCATCGCGTACCACTTGGCCTCGACCTTCTCCGGATCGGTGCCCAGCCGGTAGGTCGCGTCGTGCTCGGCGACCCAGGCCAGGAAGGCCCGGTGGCGGTCGTTGAAGGCGTGGTCCTGTGCGAGGTTGGCCTCGTACCAGACACCGGTGGGGTCGACGACGGAGTCGAGGACCATGCGCCGCACCCGGTCCGGATGGAGCTTGGCGTACACCGCGCCGAGGTAGGTGCCGTACGAGTAGCCGAAGTAGTTGATCCGAGGGGCGCCGAGGGCGCGCCGGATCCAGTCGATGTCCTGCGCGGCGCTGAGCGTGTTCATGTGGGGCAGCTCGCGCGCGTACTTCTTGCCGCAGGCGTCGGCGAAGGACTTGGCGCGCGTGAGGTCGGCCTGCTCGACGGCCGCGGTGGCGGGCACGGAGTCGGCGCGCACGGGGTCGAAGTGGCCGGGAGCGCAGTTCAGCGCCGGCTCGCCGCCGCCGACGCCGCGCGGGTCGAAGCCGATGACGTCGTACTGGGCCGCCACCGCCTTGGGCAGCGAGGAGGCGACGAACCCGGCGAGGGCCAGACCGCTGCCGCCGGGACCGCCCGGGTTGACCAGCAGCGGCCCCTGGTACGTCTTCGCGGTGTGCGGGACCCGGGACAGGGCGAGGGTGATCTTCCGCCCGCCGGGGTCCGCGTGGTCCAGCGGCACCTCCAGGGACGCGCACTGGAGCGTCGGATGGTTCGCCGTGGCGCACTTCTTCCAGGTGGGCCCGGTGGCGTCCGGGGCGCTCGCGCGGGCGGGGACGGCCGTGAAGGTCCCGGCCACCACCACGGCGGCGCCGCACAGCGCGGCTGCACGTTTCTTCATGGGGGGTCCTCCCAGGACGGAGGGTTGTGGACCGCGAGTCCCGCGGCCCTCGCCGGATCGTCCCGGAGTGAGCACCTGTAAGAACGTGTTCCGCCAATTCTTGACCCGATTGGGCCGTGAGTTGCGCTCGAACGCTCTGGGACAGAACGCTCTCAGATGAGCGAAAGTTGAGTCTGTTCGGCCACCGCCGCCGGGGCGGGCTCCGGCTCCCGGATCCGGCGGTGCGCGCCCGCGCGCGTGGGGCCGATGCCGTACTCCTCGGCCAGTTCGTGCACCTGCCGGGTGATCCGGCGCTGGTACCACTTCGGGGCGTAGGCGCCGTCCGCGTACAGCCGCTCGTAGCGCCGCACCAGGTGCGGGTGCTCCCGGCCGAGCCAGGCCATGAACCACTCGCGCGCCCCAGGACGCAGATGCAGCACCAGCGGGGTCACCGAGGTGGCCCCGGAGGCCGCGATCGCCCGCACGGTGTCCCGCAGTTGCGCCGGGTGGTCGCCCAGGAACGGGATCACCGGCGCCATCAGCACCCCGCATCCGATGCCGTGCTCACCGAGCGTCCGTACGACATCCAGGCGCCGCTCCGGCGCGGGCGTGCCCGGCTCGACGGTGCGCCACAGCTCGGGATCGGTGAAGCCGACGGAGACCGAGATGCCGACGTCCGTCACCCGGGCCGCCTGGGTCAGCAGATCCAGGTCGCGCAGGATCAGCGTGCCCTTGGTGAGGATCGAGAAGGGGTTGGCGTGGTCGCGCAGGGCGGTCAGGATGCCCGGCATCAGCCGGTAGCGGCCCTCGGCCCGCTGGTAGCAGTCGACGTTGGTGCCCATCGCGATGTGCTCGCCCTGCCAGCGGCGCGAGCCGAGCTGGCGGCGCAGCAGGTCCGGCGCGTTCACCTTCACCACGATCTGGGAGTCGAAGCCCAGCCCGGTGTCGAGGTCGAGATAGCTGTGCGTCCTGCGGGCGAAGCAGTACACGCACGCGTGCGTGCAGCCCCGGTAGGGGTTCACCGTCCACTCGAACGGCATCCGGGAGGCCCCCGGCACCCGGTTGATGATCGAGCGGGCCCGCACCTCGTGGAACGTGATGCCGGCGAACTCGGGGGTGTCGAACGTACGGGTGGTCACCGCGTCCGCGCCGAACAGCGCGGCGTCGGCGGGGCTGTCGCCGGATTCCAGGGCGAGGTTCTCCCAGCGCATGAAGCCTCCTCGGTAGCACTGGCCCCACAATAGAACATCTGTTCCCATGATCGTGCGGACGTCACCTCCGATCGCGCTCCGAAACCCGATCGATCACATCCGTGCCCCCGATTTGGGCGGCCGGGGACCGGGGTGGTTGGCTTGCCCCGACCCCGAGAACTCAGGTGCTGGAGGAACTCCATGGCGCAGGTCGAGGCCACCACGGAACGCGTCGTCGCGGCGGACCCGGAGAAGGTGTTCGACACCCTCGCCGACTACAGCGGCACACGCGCGAAGCTGCTGCCCGAGCACTTCAGCGAGTACGAGGTGCGCGAGGGCGGCGACGGCGAGGGCACCGTCGTCCACTGGAAGCTCCAGGCCACCAGCAAGCGCGTGCGCGACTGCCTCCTGGAGGTCGCCGAGCCGACCGACGGCGAACTGGTCGAGAAGGACCGCAACTCCTCCATGGTCACCACCTGGCGGGTCACCCCGGCCGGCGAGGGCAGGTCCCGCGTCGTCGTGGTCACCGTCTGGCAGGGCGCGGGGGGCGTCGGTGGCTTCTTCGAGAGGACCTTCGCGCCCAAGGGGCTCGCCCGGATCTACGACGCGATGCTCGACAAGCTCGCCGCCGAGGTGGAGAAGTAGCCCAAGAGGCCGGTCCGCAAAGGCCGTTGGTCTCTCACCGGTTCGAGTGGATCTCGGGTTCCGCCGGCATGGATCCGTAACTCGTCGCGCTTGTTGGCAGTTGTCGCTTTTACGCGGTAATGGTGCAGCAGCGCGACGAGGGGAGCGGTACGTGGGCGGGACCACTCTGGTGCAGGACGAACCGGTCGCGGCGGTGGCGCCCCCGAGGCTTCCGGCGCCACCGCCCACGCCCGCCGCCGAACTCGGCCCGCGCCGGGTGCGGTTGGTCTTCTTCGGGCTGATGCTCGCCCTGCTCCTGGCCGCCCTGGAGCAGATGATCGTCGCCACCGCGCTGCCGAAGATCGTCGGCGAGCTGCACGGCCTCGACAAGATGTCCTGGGCGATCACCGCCTATCTGCTCACGGCCACCGTCGGACTGCCGATCTACGGCAAGCTCGGCGATCTGCTGGGCCGCAAGGGCGTCTTCCAGTTCGCCATCGTCGTCTTCGTCGTCGGCTCCGCCCTCGCGGGCCGCGCGCAGACCATGGACCAGCTGATCGCCTTCCGCGCGGTGCAGGGCGTCGGCGCGGGCGGACTCATGATCGGCGTCCAGGCGATCATGGCGGACATCGTGCCGCCCCGGCAGCGCGGCAAGTTCATGGGGCTGATCGGCGCCGCCTTCGGTCTCGCCTCCGTCGCCGGGCCACTGCTCGGCGGCTACTTCACCGACCATCTCTCGTGGCGCTGGTGCTTCTACATCAACGTGCCCTTCGGTCTGGTCACCATGGCCGTCGTCGCCGTCGTCCTCAAACTGCCCAAGCCCCAGGTCAAGGCGCGGCTCGACGTTCTCGGCGCCCTGCTGCTCACCGTGGCCTCCACCTGCCTGGTCCTGCTGACCAGCTGGGGCGGCACCGAGTACGCCTGGGGCTCCCGCGTCATCCTCGGCCTCGCCGCCGGCGCCGTGGCCGCCACCGCGCTGTTCGTCGTCGCCGAGCACCGCGCCGCCGAACCCCTCATCCCGCTGCGCCTGTTCCGCGACTCCGTCTTCAACATCACCGGTCTGGTCGGCCTGGTGCTCGGTGTCGCGCTGTTCGGCGCCGCCAGCTACCTGCCCACGTTCCTGCAGATGGTCGACGGGGCCAGCGCCACCGAGTCCGGGCTGCTGATGCTGCCGATGATGGGAGGCATCGTCGGGGCCTCGATCATCTCCGGTCAGCTCATCAGCGCCACCGGCCACTACCGGATCCACCCGATCCTCGGCAGCGCCCTCTCCGTCGTCGGCATGTGGCTGCTCTCCCGCCTCGAAGCCGACACGCCCCGGCTGCACTACAGCATCTGGATGGGCGTCCTCGGCGCCGGGATGGGCATGGTGATGCCGGTGCTGATCCTCGCCGTGCAGAACTCCGTGCGCCCCGCCGACCTCGGCACGGCCACCAGCGCCAACAACTTCCTGCGGCAGATCGGCGGCAGCGTCGGCGCCGCCGTCTTCGGCACCCTCTTCGCCGACCGCCTCACCGACTCCCTGGCCGACCGTCTGCCGCGCACCGGTGCCGCCCTGCCCGACGCCGAGTCCATCACCCCCCAGGCCGTCCACGCCCTGCCCCCGGCACTGCGCGACGGCTACATCCAGGCCTACGCCGACGCCATGCCGAGGATCTTCCTGTACCTCGTGCCCGTGCTCGCCGTAGGCCTGCTCCTCTCGTTCTTCCTCAAGGAGAAACCGCTGGTGACCTACCAAACCCCCGAGACGGACAGCGTGCCGGTGAACACCACCGTCCCGCAGGCTCGTTCGCCGTACGCCGCCGGAATCGCCGTCTGCGGCACCGTGCAGCATCCCGACGGGACCGTCGTCCCGCGCGCGGCGCTCACCCTCATCGACGTCGCCGGACAGCAGATCGGGCGCGGCGCCAGCGGCGAGGACGGCCGGTACGCGCTGGCCACGCCGGGCTCCGGGGCGTACGTCCTGATCGCGGCGGCGGGCGGTCACCAGCCGCAGGCCGTCTCCGTGACCGTCGGCGAACGCCCCGTCGATCTGGACGTCGTCCTCGGCGGCGCCGGGCGCCTCGCCGGCAGCGTGCTCACCGCCGACGGCACGCCCGTGAGGGACGCCACGGTCACCCTCACCAACGTGCACGGCGAGGTCGTCTCCAGCACCCGCAGCGGCCGCGAGGGCGGCTACGTCATCGCCGAACTGGTCGCCGGTGAGTACACCCTCGCCGCCAGCGCGCCCGCGTTCCGCCCCGCCGCGCTCCCCGTCACCGTCCAGGCCGCCCGCGAGACCCGGCAGGACGTCGAGCTGGCCGGCGGTGCCGTGCTGCGCGGCACGGTACGGGCGAGCGGCGGACGGCCCGTGGAGGACGCCCGCGTGACCCTGCTGGACGCCGCGGGCAACGTCGTCGACACCCTCACCACCGGGCCCGACGGCACGTTCCGCTTCGTCGACCTGTCGTCCGGCGAGTACACGGTGATCGCGGCCGGCTATCCGCCGGTGGCGACCGTGCTCCAAGTGGCGGGCGGGGGGCGCACGGAACGGGACCTCCAGCTGGGCCACGAGGACTGATCGGACCATGGGGGCGCACGAGTGTGCGCCCGCGTGACCGGCGGCCCCAATTCCCGTATTGGCGCACATCGCGCACGGACGGCGCCGTACGGTGGTGAGCCGACGGCACAGATCTTGCACCGCCGTGGAGAGAGGGCCTGGGCCATGAGGCATGGCACCGACCGGGAAGCACCCCCCGGCCAACCGGCCGGTGGCGCCGCGCCGGTGGGACGGGTCCCGCTGGCCGTGGTCGTGGTGGACCGCGAGGGTCTCGTCTCCCACTGGAGCACCGGCGCGCGACGGCTGTTCGGCACCGCCAAGGAATCGGCGATCGGCCGCCCGGTCGGCGACCTGCTGCCCGTCTCCGGCGCGCTGCCGGCTGACCAGGAGGACTCGCCGTACGGGCCCTACGGGGCGTACGACGGTCTCGGTCCGGACCTCGGGGCCTCGCTCGACGGCGGGTTGTCCTACCCGGCCGCGGGCAGTGCCCGCCTCACCGGGCCGGACGGCGGCCGGGTCGACGTGCTGTGGTGGGCGTACCCGCTCGTGGGGCCCGGCGCGGAGCGGCTGCTGGTGCTCGCCGCCGACGCCGACGCGCTGCGCCGGCAGGGGACCGGCGAGGACGCCGCCGTCGAGCGGATCGCGCCCGCCTTCGCCCTGCACACCGACTTCCCCGGCGCCGACGAGCTGGCCCGCCGACTCCCCGAGATCCTGCCCAGCATGAGCGTCGGGGAGAGCGCCCGGATCGTCGGGCAGGTCCTCGAACTGGGCTACCCGGTCCTGGAGTTCAGCCAGAACGACCGTGTGCCGGTCACTCCCGACTGGGGTGTGCCCCGGCGTGCCGAACGCAAGGCGCGGCGCGAGCGGCTCGTCCGGGCGACGGCCGCGGGTGAGCCCGTACCGGACGAACTGCGCGACGAGGCCGAGGACCTGGAGTACGCCGCCGTACGCGAGCGTCTGGAGTTCCTCAACGAGGTCAGCGGGAGGATCGGCACCTCGCTCGATCTGGCGCGGACGATCGTCGAGGTCAGCAGGGCGGTCGTACCGCGCTTCACCGATGTCGCGGGCACCTATCTGCGCGAGCAGGTCGTCGCCGGTGAGGGTTTCCCGGACGGCGCGCCGGACACGACGACCATGTGGCACCGCGTGGCCCTGGAGCACACCGACGAACCGGGCCGCTGGGACGACGTCGTCCCCGTGGGCGAGGCCATGCCGTTCCCGGCGCACACGCCGTTCTTCCAGTGCATGACCACCGGCGAGCCCGTCCTCGTGCCCCGGATCAGCGAGCAGCTGGGCCACGCCATCGCCTCGCAGTTCGAGAAGCGGGACATCCGTCCGCTGATCACGGGCCGCAGCATGCTCGTCGTACCGCTGAAGGCCCGCACCGTCGTGCTCGGATTCATGGTGCTGCTGCGGCATCCGGAGCGCGCCGAGTTCAACGACATGGACCGCGTCACCGGTGCCGAACTCGCCGCCCGTGCCGGCCTCGTGCTCGACAACGCGCGCATGTACACCTTCCAGGAGAGCGTCGCCGAGACCCTCCAGGACAGCATGCTGCCGCACATCCCGCCGCGCATGGCGGGCTGCGACATCGCCACCCGCTATCTGCCCGGCACCTTGCTCGGACGGGTCGGCGGCGACTGGTTCGACTCGGTGAAACTGCCCGGCGCGCGCACCGCGTTCGTCGTCGGCGACGTCATGGGGCACGGCCTCAACTCGGCGGCCATGATGGGCCAGTTGCGCACGGCGGTACAGACCATGGCAGCCCTCGACCTGCCGCCCGCACAGCTGCTGCGCAACCTCGACGACCTCGCCCAGCGGCTCGGCGACACCTATCTCGCGACCTGCCTGTACGCCGTCTACGACCCGATCGCGAGCGAGCTGCACCTCGCCAACGCGGGCCACATCCCGCCCGTACTCGTCCGCGCCGGGGACGGCCGCAGCGACCTGCTCGACCTGCCCACCGGTGCGCCCATCGGCGTGGGCGGGGTGCCGTTCGAGACGGTACGCATGCGGGTGGAGCCCGGTGACCGGCTGGTGATGTGCACCGACGGGCTGGTCGAGATGCGCGGTGAGGACATCGGTGTCGGACTCGCCACGCTGTGCGAGTCGGCCGCCCACCCGGCGGCGTCCATGGACGACGCCTGCGACACGATCATCCGCGCCCTGGGCACCCCCGGCGGCCGCAAGGACGACGTCGCTCTCCTGATGGCCCGCCTGAGCGGCATCGAACCCGGCGACGTCGCCGAATGGCGCTTCCGCCTCGACCCGGCGGAGGTCGGCCGGGCCCGCGCGGTGGTCCGCGAGCAGCTGCACGAGTGGGCGCTGTCCGGCCCGGCCGCGACCGCCGAGCTGGTCGTCGGCGAGCTGGTCACCAACGCCGTACGGCACTCCCACCGCGGGCCGGTCGGACTGCGCCTCGTGCGCGGCGAGACCCTGCTGTGCGAGGTGGACGACGACGATCACGACCTGCCGACGCTGCTCAGCGCGGGGCCGCTCGACGAGGCCGGGCGCGGGCTGCGCGTGGTGAGCGCCCTCGCGCGCGAATGGGGCGCCAGCCGTACGAAGGCGGGCAAGACGGTCTGGTGCGAACTCACGCTGCCGCGCCGCTGAACCCACCCCTGGGCGGCGTCCACCGGTCGAACGAGCCGTGAAGGTATGCGCGGTGTGTGCGCCGTGTTCTTGTGACCGCGCGCCGGGCGCGGTACACCCGTACTGGCCCGTCGCCCGTGGCGGGAAAACGGCGTCGTACCTGGGGAGTTGGCCATGAGCGTGACCAGTCGGTACCGGGAGGCCTGGGAAGGGTTCTGGCGCGAGGCGCCGGGCGGGCAGGGCGCCGTCCTCTGGGACGCCGAGCCCGTGCTGACCGCCGGACGGCATGTGGCCCTGTTCGAGCCGCGGCTGGCCGATCCCGGCCTGCCGATGATCGACCTGGGCTGCGGCAACGGCACCCAGACGCGTTTCCTCGCTGCGCGCTTCCCGCGCGTCCTCGGCGTCGACCTGTCCGTGGCGGCCGTGGCGCACGCCGAGGAGGCGGACCCGGCGGGGCAGGCGACCTACCGGGAGCTGGACGCCGCCGACAAGACCGAGGTGGAGGTCCTGCGCGCGCAGCTCGGCGACGCCAACGTGTACATGCGCGGTGTACTGCACCAGTGCGAGCCGGGTGACCGGCAGCCGCTCGTCGACGGGATCGCGACCCTCGTCGGCGAGCGCGGCCGGGTCTTCCTGGTCGAACTCGCCGAGGCCGCCGGACTCGTCCTGCGCGGCCTGGCGCAGAGCCCGGACGGACCGCCCGCCAAGCTCGCCCCGGTCTTCCGGCACGGCATCGCGCCGGGCGAGGTCGCCGACGCCGCGGTGCCCGAGTACCTGACCGCCGCCGGCCTCACCGTGCTCGCGAGCGGCGACCTGCCGCTGACCACCACCGAGACCCGGCCCGACGGCACCCGGATCGAGCTGCCCTCGAAGTGGCTGGTCGCGGGCCGCACCGGGTGAGGCGGCCCCGGCACGGTCGCGTAGGGTCGGACCGCGTACGGCCTCGTGGGCGGTCCGGTCCCGCGCCGGCGGCCGCGGACACCGGCTGAACCACCGGTGCGGGTCGTCCCGTCCTGGTCGCCCGTCGATTCTCCGCGTAACGTGACGCACCATGAAGATCCTCATCAGCGCCGACATGGAGGGCGCCACCGGCGTCACCTGGCCGGCGGACGTGCTGCCCGGGACACCCCAGTGGGAGCGCTGCCGATCGATGTTCACCTCGGACGTGAACGCCGCCGCGCTGGGCTTCCACGACGGCGGCGCCGATGAGGTCGTCGTCAACGAGGCCCACTGGACCATGCGCAACCTGCTGCTGGAGCAGTTGGACGAGCGGGTGCAGATGCTCACCGGCCGGCACAAGTCGCTGTCCATGGTCGAGGGCGTGCAGCACGGCGACGTGGACGGGATCGCCTTCGTCGGCTACCACGCGGGCGCCGGCGCCGAGGGTGTCCTGGCGCACACCTACCTCGCGAACTCCATCACCGGCGTGTGGCTGAACGACGTACGCGCCAGCGAGGGGTTGCTGAACGCGCATGTCGTCGCCGAGTACGGGGTGCCCGTGGTGCTGGTGACCGGCGACGACGTGGCCTGCGAGGACGCTCTCGGGTACGCGCCCGGGGCGCTGAAGGTCGCCGTGAAGGACCATGTGTCGCGGTACGCGGCGGTGTGCCGGACACCGGCCAGGACCGCCGCCGACATCCGGGCCGCCGCCAAGGAGGCGGCCTCGCTGGCCGTCCGGTACGAGCCGGCCGTGTCCGGCCCGCACACCGTCGCGGTCGAGTTCGACGCCGAGCACCTGGCCATGGCGGCGACCGTGGTGCCGGGCGTGGAGCGGACCGGGGAGCGGAAGGTGGCGTACACCTGCGCGACCATGTACGAGGCGATCCGCACCTTCAAGGCGGTCACCACCGTCGTCTCGGCTGCCGTGGAGGAGCAGTATGGCTGATCAGCAGGCGCTGGACGAGGTCGTGGAGTTCACCTCCGGCCTCATCCGCATCGACACCACCAACCGGGGCGGCGGCGACTGCCAGGAGCGGCCGGCCGCCGAGTACGCGGCCGAGCGGCTCGCCGAGGCCGGTCTCGAACCCACCCTCCTGGAGCGCACCAGGGGGCGCGCCAACGTGGTCGCCCGGATCGCGGGCACCGACCCGTCCGCCGACGCGCTGCTGGTGCACGGGCATCTGGACGTCGTGCCCGCCGAGGCCGCCGACTGGAGCGTGCACCCGTTCTCCGGCGAGGTCCGCGACGGGGTCGTCTGGGGCCGGGGCGCGGTCGACATGAAGAACATGGACGCGATGATCCTCGCCGTCGTGCGCTCCTGGGCCCGGCAGGGGGTCCGGCCCCGACGGGACCTCGTCATCGCGTTCACCGCGGACGAGGAGGCAAGCGCCGAGGACGGCTCCGGCTTCCTCGCCGACCGGCACCCCGAGCTGTTCGAGGGGTGCACGGAGGGCATCAGTGAGTCCGGGGCGTTCACCTTCCACGACGGGTCGGGCCGCGAGATCTACCCGATCGCGGCCGGGGAGCGCGGCACGGGATGGCTGAAGCTCACCGCGCGCGGGCGGGCCGGGCACGGCTCCAAGGTCAACCGCGAGAACGCGGTGACCCGGCTGGCCGCCGCCGTCGCGCGGATCGGCGCGCACGAGTGGCCGCTGCGGCTCACCCCGACCGTGAGCGCGGCCCTGACCGAACTCGCCGCGCTGTACGGCCTCGGCACCGGCCTCGACGACGTCGACCGGCTGCTGGAGAAGCTCGGCCCGGCCGCCAAGCTCGTCGAGGCCACCGTCCGCAACAGCGCCAACCCGACCATGATGGACGCCGGCTACAAGATCAACGTCATTCCGGGGGAGGCCGTGGCCCATGTCGACGGTCGCTTCCTGCCGGGCGCCGAGCAGGAGTTCCGGGACACCCTCGACCTGCTCGTCGGGCCGGACGTGGAGTGGGAGTTCGAGCACCGCGAGGTGGCGCTCCAGGCGCCGCTGGACTCGCCGACCTACGCGCGGATGCGGGCCGCCGTCGAGGAGTTCGCCCCCGAGGGGCATGTCGTGCCGTACTGCATGTCGGGCGGCACCGACGCCAAGCAGTTCTCCCGGCTCGGCATCACCGGCTACGGCTTCGCGCCGCTGAAGCTGCCCGAGGGCTTCGACTACCAGGCCCTTTTCCACGGCGTCGACGAGCGGGTGCCCATCGAGGCGCTGCACTTCGGCGTCCGCGTCCTCGACCGGTTCCTGCGGGACGCCTGACCACATGGGGGAGAACGTGCAGACCCTGCCGTACGGTTCCTGGCCGTCGCCCATCGACGCGGCCCTCGCCGCCGCGCACGACGGGCACCCGGAGTTCGTGGGGTTCGTCGGCGACGAGGCGTGGTGGACCGAGCCCCGGCCCACCGAGGGCGGCCGGCGCACCCTGGTGCGGCGGCACGCCGACGGCACCGAGGAGTCCGTGCTGCCCGCGCCGTGGAACGTGCGCAGCCGGGTCATCGAGTACGGCGGGCAGCCCTGGGCCGGAGCCCTGGTCGACGGGCGCCCGGTGGTGGTGTTCGTGCACTTCGCCGACCAGCGGCTGTACCGGTACGAAGAGGGCGCCGAGCCCCGTCCGCTGACCCCCGTGTCGCCGGTGGGCGGCGGGCTGCGGTGGGTGGATCCGCAGCTGCGGGTGGAGCGCGGTGAGGTGTGGTGCGTGCTGGAGGAGTTCACCGGCGACGGACCCACCGACGTGCGGCGCGTCCTGGCCGCCGTGCCGCTGGACGGCTCCGCCGCCGGGGACCGGGACGCGGTACGCGAACTCAGCGACGACCGCCACCGGTTCGTCACCGGGCCCCGTCTCTCGCCCGACGGGCGGCTCGTGGCGTGGCTCGCCTGGGACCATCCGCGGATGCCCTGGGACGGCACCGAGCTGGTGCTCGCCGAGGTGACGGACGACGGCACGCTCACCGCGCCCCGCACGGTCGCCGGTGGTCCGGACGAGGCCATCGCGCAGGCCGAGTTCGACGCCGACGGCGCCCTGCTGTACGTCAGCGACCGCACCGGCTGGTGGAACCTCTACCGCGACGGCGAACCGCTGTGCCCGCGCGAGGAGGAGTTCGGCGGGCCGCTGTGGAAGCTCGGCCACCGCTGGTTCGCGCCGCTGGACGGCGGGCTCGTCGCCGTCGTGCACGGCCGCGGCGCCACCGCCCTCGGCATACTCGACCCGGAGACCGGCGAGGTCGTCGACGCGGCCGGCCCCTGGACGGAGTTCGCGCCCGCCCTCGCGGTGCACGGCGAGCGGATCGTCGCCGTCGGCGCCAGCCCACGCAGCGCCTACGAGGTGGTCGAACTGGACGCCCGCACCGGCCGGGCCCGGGTGATCGGCGCCGAGCACGACGACGTGGTGGACCCGGTGTTCTACCCGGAACCCCAGATCCGCGCCTTCACCGGCCCCGACGGACGCGATATCCACGCGCACGTCTACCCGCCGCACCACCCCGGCTGCACCCCGCCCGGCGCCGAGCTGCCGCCGTACGTCGTCTGGGCGCACGGCGGTCCGACCAGCCGCTCCCCGCTGGTGCTCGACCTCCAGATCGCCTACTTCACCTCGCGCGGCATCGGGGTCGCCGAGGTCAACTACGGCGGCTCGACGGGCTACGGCAGGGAGTACCGGGAGCGGCTGCGCGAGCAGTGGGGCGTCGTCGACGTCGAGGACTGCGCGGCCGTCGCGCTCGCCCTCGCCGAGGAGGGCACCGCCGACCCCGAGCGGCTCGCCGTACGCGGCGGCAGCGCGGGCGGCTGGACCACGGCGGCGTCGCTCACCATGACCGACGTCTACGCCTGCGGCACGATCATCTACCCGATCCTCGACCTGGCCGGCTGGGCGACGGGGGAGACCCACGACTTCGAGTCGCAGTACCTGGAGAGCCTGGTCGGACCGCTCGCCGAGGTGCCCGGGCGGTACGCCGAGCGCTCTCCGGCCGGGCACGCCGACCGGATCACGGCGCCCTTCCTGCTGCTCCAGGGCCTGGACGACGTGATCTGCCCGCCCGCCCAGTGCGAGCGGTTCCTCGAGGAGATGGAGGGGCGGCAGGTGCCGCACGCGTACATCGCCTTCGAGGGCGAGGGGCACGGATTCCGGCGGGCGGACACCATGATCCGCGCCCTGGAGGCCGAACTCTCCCTGTACGCCCAGGTGTTCGGGCTCAACCCGCCCGGGGTGGGGACGCTGGAGCTGACCAAGTGAAGGAGCTCGTGCGACCGCCCCGGCTGGCCGCCGGGGCCCGGGTGGCTGTCGTCGCGACGAGCGGACCAGTGCCCGAGGAGCGGTTGCAGAACGGGCTCGACGTGCTCCGGGGCTGGGACCTCGACCCGGTGGTGGCACCCCATACGCTGGACCGGCACGACGAGTTCCGCTACCTGGCGGGCACGGACGCCGACCGGGCCGCCGACTTCCAGGCCGCCTGGTGCGACCCCTCCGTGGCCGCGGTGCTGTGCGCCCGCGGCGGGTACGGGGCGCAGCGGATGGCCGACCTGCTCGACTGGGACGCGCTGCGGGCGGCCGGGCCGAAGGTGCTCGTGGGCTTCAGCGACGTCACCGCGCTGCACGAGGCTTTCGCCGCCCGGCTCGGGCTGGTCACCCTGCACGGACCGATGGCGGCCGGCGTCGACTTCATCAAGAACGCGCGGGCGCAGGACCATCTCCGGGCCACGCTGTTCGCGCCGGAGACGGTCCGTACGATCGCCTCCGGCGGCGGCGGGCTGGTGCCCGGCCGCGCCCGGGGCGTGACGTTCGGTGGCTGCGTGAGCCTGCTCGCCGCCGAACTGGGCACGCCGCACGCCCGAACCGACTCCCGGGGCGGGCTGCTGATGATCGAGGACGTGGGGGAGGAGCCGTACCGGCTCGACCGGATCCTCACCCAGCTGCTGCGCGCCGGCCGGTTCGACGGGGTCGCCGGGATCGCCCTCGGCTCGTGGCTCGACTGCGGCCCGTACGAGCAGCTGCGCCCAGTGCTGGCGGAGCGGCTGGGCGGGCTAGGGGTGCCGGTCGCCGAGGAGTTCGGGTTCGGGCACTGCGAAGGGGCGTTGACGATTCCGTTCGGTGTGACGGCGGAGCTGGACGCGGCGGCGGGGACGCTGACGCTGGAGGAGCCGGCGCTGCGCTGAATTGCCGTCAGTTTCCGCGCGGAAACCGCAGTCACGGTGATTGACCTCGGCTGACACGTGTCACAGCATGGCAACCGGCCAGTACGTACTGGCCGGTATCCGGCGTGTCCTCAGCGCGGAGGCATCGTGTCCCGAAGTGTGCCCAGATCCCGTGCCGTCCTCGCCGCCGCTCTCGGCGCCGCGCTCGCCGTCTCCCTCGCCGTCACCGCTCCCGCCACCCCAGCGACCGGGCAACCGGGGGATCAAGCCTGCGACGGTGGTGAGCGCGCCCGGTGACACCGGGGTGCTGGAGCTGCCCGTGGTCCAGGACTGACGGCCGAGGCTGCGGCGGCCGGGGGCCGGTCGTAGGGTGGCGGGATGCCGCACATCGCGTCCCGACATCTCGCCGAGGGCCCCCGCGTGGGCATACGCCACTTCACCTACGAGGACGGCGCCGAGTTCACGGCGCGGGTCCGGGAGAGCAAGGATCTGCACCATCCGTGGCTCTTCCCACCGGACACGGCCTCGGCGTACGCCCGCTATGCCGGCCGGCTGATCGAGGACCCGGGCAGCGCCGGGTTCCTGATCTGCGAGACGGCCACCGGCACCCTCGCCGGGTACATCAACATCAACAACATCGTCGGCGGCGCCTTCCAGAGCGGTGCGCTCGGCTACGGCGCCTTCGCGCACGCCGCCGGGCGTGGCCTGATGCGCGAGGGGCTGAACCTGGTGATCGACCATGCGTTCGGGCCGATGCGGCTGCACCGCCTGGAGATCAACGTGCAGCCCGGCAACGCCGCCTCCATCGCCCTGGCCCGCGCCTGCGGGTTCCGCCTGGAGGGCTACTCGCCCCGGATGCTCCATGTCGACGGCGCCTGGCGGGACCACGAGCGCTGGGCGCTCACCGCCGAGATGCGGACCTGTAGTTGATCTTCATGGTGTCGAGGTCGGTGACCGTCGAGCGCAGTTCCCCGAAGCCGTAGCCGAGCCCACGCAGCATCGTCTCGGCGCGCTCCTGGGCGAGCGCGGCCGCCATCTCCTCACCGTCCCCGGCGTCGGACACGACCACGAACCGCATCGAGAAGTGCTTCAGCGGCGACGCCTCGTACGACAGCGTCCCCTCCTCGGTGAACCGCATGCTCAGCATCCCGTGATCGGCGGCCTCCGCCAGCAGCCGGCTCCTGGCCTCGTCGCTCAGCGCGTCCCAGGTGCCTCGGACGATGACCCGGTAGGTGTGCTGCTCGTTCATGCGTCCGTCCTCGCGTGAAAGTCGTTGAAGCCCCGACTGTACGTCGGGGAGGATGCCGGACATGCGGAATATCGTGGTGATCGACGCCCCCTCGAACCTGGGCCTGCGCCCGCCCGCCCCGGGCACCGTGCCCGGCTGCTACAAGCTCGCGGGCGCCCTGCGCGAACAGCGGATCGTGCAGAGGTTGCGTGCGCGGGACGGCGGGGTCGTGGTGCCGCCGCGCTACGACCGCGGGGACTGGCAGGAGGGCGACGGGGTGTTCAACGCCACCGCCATCGCCTCGTACACGCGCAGGCTCGCCGACCGGATAGAGCACCATGTGCGCGCCGGGGACCTCCCCCTCGTGCTCGGCGGCGACTGCTCCATCCAGCTCGGCGCGTCCCTCGCACTGCGCCGCGTCGGCCGGTACGGGCTGGCGGCCGTCGACGCCTCCGCGGACTTCCGGCACCCGGGCAACTCCGACCGCGTGGGCGCGGCCGGCGGCGAGGAACTCGCCCTGGCCACCGGCCGGGGCCAGGAGGACCTGACGAACCTGGAGGGCCTGAAACCCTATCTGCGGGACGAGGACGTACGGCTCTTCGGGATCCGCGACGACGATCCGGAGCGTGCGGAACTCGCCGCCCTGAAGATCCCTGTCGTGACCGTCGGCGACATCCGTGAGTGGGGCGGTGAGGCGCTCGCGCGGGCCACTGCCGAGGCCTTCGAGGTCCCCGAGGTGCAGGGGTTCTGGGTGCATCTGGACGCCGACGTGCTCGACCCGGGCGTGATGCCCGCCGTCGACAGTCCCGATCCCGGCGGACTGCTCCCCGCCGAACTCGTGGCACTGCTACGTCCGTTGCTCGCCTCATCGCACTGCGCCGGCCTCAACGTCACCATCTACGACCCCGACCTCGACCCCGATGGCACGGCGGGCGCGCTCCTCGCGGACGTCGTCGTGGACGCCTTTGCACAATCCTGACCGGCTGTTCCCCTGGCCAGCTCGGCGCCGGGCGGGTTCCATGGTGATCGTGACGACGATCCGACGTGACGTAGTGACACTGCCCGCCGCCGAGTTGGGACCTGACAACCCCCTGCCCCCGCTGCGGCCACTCGACGAGATGCACCGCGTCGACGACAGGGACCGCGAGGACCTGCCACGTGACATGGCGCGGCAGGTCGGGTACGAGCCCTTGCGCAGCCTGCTGCCGGTGGGCGTCCGCGACGGCTACGAACGTGCCCGCGCACCACGGGACTTCGACGCCGTGGTGATCGAGAACGACCGGCTGCGCGCCACCGTGCTGCCCGCCCTCGGCGGGCGGCTGGTCTCACTGGTCCAGCTGCCGTCCGGCCGTGAACTCCTCTACCGCAACCCGGTGTTCCAGCCCGCCAACTTCGCCCTCAACGGCGCCTGGTTCTCCGGCGGCGTCGAATGGAACATCGGCGCCACCGGCCACACCACCCTGTCCTGCTCACCTCTGCACGCCGCCCGCGTCCCCGCCCCCGACGGCGGCGAGATGCTGCGCCTGTGGGAGTGGGAACGGCTGCGCGACCTGCCGTTCCAGGTGGACCTCTGGCTGCCCGACGGCTCGGACTTCCTCCACGTGGGCGTCCGCATCCGCAACCCGCACGAGCGACCCGTGCCGGCCTACTGGTGGTCCAACATCGCCGTTCCCGAGGAGTGCAGGGTGCTCGCTCCGGCCGAGGAGGCCTGGAACTTCAGCTACGAGCGCCGCCTGCGCCGCGTGCCGGTCCCCGCGCACGACGGGATCGACCGCACGTATCCCCTCAACAGCGCCTACCCCGCCGACTACTTCTACGAGCTGCCCGAGGGACGGCGGCCCTGGATCGCCGCGCTCGACGCCGAAGGGCAGGGGCTCGTGCAGACCTCCACCGACGTGCTGCGCGGGCGCAAGCTGTTCGTGTGGGGCTCGGGCCGCGGCGGGCGGCGCTGGCAGCAGTGGCTCACCGAGCCCGGCACCGGCGGGTACTGCGAGATCCAGGCCGGACTCGCCCGGACGCAGCTGGAGCATGTGCGGCTGGAGCCGGAGAGTGAGGTGTCCTGGCTCGAGGCCTACGGACCGCTGCACGCGTCCCCGGAGGGCGAGGACTGGGCCGGGGTGGTCCGCGACGCCGAGGCGCGGCTGGAGGCGGTGCTGCCGCGCGCGGACGTGGTCGCGGCGTACGAGGCCTGGAAGCCGTGCGCCGACGCCGAACCCCGCGAGCGGCTCGCGACCGGCTCGGGCTGGGGTTCCCTCGAAGTGCTGCGCGGCGGCTGGAAGCTGCCCGGCACGCCCTTCGAGGAGAGCAACCTCGAAGACGCCCAGGCGCCGTGGCTCCAGCTGCTGCGGGCCGGATCGCTTCCCGAGCCGCGCCGGGTACGGCCGCCGGGCCGGACGCCGGTCGGGCCGCACTGGCGGGACATGCTGGAGACGGCACCCGCGACGCCCCTCGCCGAGTACCACCTCGGGGTCGCGCAGTGGCACGCCGGGGACCGGGCGCAGGCGGTGCGCAGCTGGGAGCGGGCGCTCCCGCTGGCCCCCTCCGTCTGGCCGCTGCTGCGCTGCCTGGCGGTCGCGGACCGGGAGCACGGCCACCACGAGCGGGCCGCCGACCGGTACGTGGAGGCCTTCGACGACCTGTGCCGGGAACGGCGCGACGACGGTGAGGTGTGGACGGCGGCCACGGCGGCGCTGGGCCGGGAGGCGATCGGCGCGCTGCTCGCCGTGCGGCGTCCGGGGCAGGCGCGGGCCGTGTGGGGGCGGCTGCATCCCGCGACCCGGGCCCGGGGCCGGTTCCGGCTGCTGGAGGCCGAGTTGCTGGCCGCCGAGGGGCGACTCGAGGACGCCCGCGCGGTCTTCGAAGCGGGCTTCGAGGTGGCCGACCTGCGGGAAGGGGACGAGGTCGTCGGACGGTTGTGGGAGCGGATCGACGGCGGCCCGCTGCCCGCACGGTACGACTTCCGGATGCGGCCACCCACCCCCTGAGGCCCCCCTGGCCCGCCACACACCGTGGGTGGCGGCGTTACGCGGTGGTGGCCACGGGTACCCGGCGGCCATGGACCGCATGGATCATCTGGAGCACCTGGACAGGCATCTGGTCGACGAGCTGGCGCAGGTCGCGCGGGAGACGATCCGCGACGAACTGCGCCAGCAGACGCGCAAGCAGCGCCGCAAGGCCACGCTGTACGCCGCGTCCGGTGCCGTCGCCCTGTACGCGGGCGCCACCGCCGCGCTGCTGATCCTCGCCGTCCTGCTCTTCCCGGTGTACTGGATGCTCAACACCGCGCTCCAGCCCGAGTCGAGCATCGCCGCCACG
>NZ_JBFBJT010000120.1:0-22121 GCF_040686175.1 Streptomyces sp. NPDC086077
GCAGCAGTGGGTGCAGACACCCGGGCACCTCGTACTCCGGCAGCGGCGAGTCGATCCTGCGCAGCAGGCCGAAGCCGGCGAAGTCGTCCAGGGTGTGCCGGGCGCCGCTGACCGAGCAGCCGGCGAGCGCGGACGCCGTGTGCTGGTCGATACGGCCCGCGGGGGCCAGCGACAGCAGACGCAGGATGCGGGCGGCGCTGCCCGGCAGCGAGGAGTGCACGAGCCGGAAGACCCGGCTGAGGGGCGTGCCGTCGTCGCCCGCGGCGTGCAGCTGCTTGGTGAGGTCGGCGACGGCCGCCTGGGGCCGGGCAGCGAGCCAGCCACCGGCCAGGATCAACGCGGCGGGCTGGGCCTGGCACGCCTCGACCAGCCCCTCCGCCGCCCGCGGGTCGACGGTGATCCGGACGGAGCCGATGTGCCGGGACAGCAGTTCGACGGCGGACTTGGTGTCGAGGCCGCCGAGGGTGCACGGGCGGACGTCGGAGATGCCGGTCAGGGGGCCCCGGGCGACGGCGACGACCAGGCAGTCCGGGGTGTCCGGCAGCAGGGCGTCGACCTGCTCGGCGTCGGCCGCGTCGTCCAGCAGGAGCAGCACCCGGCGGCCGGTCAGGGCCTCGCGGAGCGCCGCCGCGAGGTCGTCGTCGGCGGCTCCGGGCGGGGTCGGCAGGTCCAGGGCGGTGAGCAGGTCCCCCGCGGTGCGGGCCGTCGGCACGGCGGTGCCGTCGGGTTCGCTGAGCCGGGCGCGCAGCACGCCGTCGGGGTAACGGGCCGCGACCTGCCGGACCAGCTCCTCGGCGAGGGCGGTGCGGCCGGAGCCGGGCCGGCCCGCGATCAGCAGCACGCGCGCGCGGGGGGCCTTGCGGCCGGAGAGGGTGTCCAGTCCGGCACGCTCGATGTCGGCCCGTAGCTCCTTCAACTCCCGTGTGCGGCCCAGGAACTGGCTCTGCGCAGACGTGCCCGACACCTGCACGCCGTCTCGGTCCACCGCCTGATCCGTCACGGGCCACACTCCCGTCCCACCGCACGCGCAAAAGCCCGCCGGGACTCCGGTTCGGGCGTTCCCGAGCCTAGTTCACGCTCTGCGACGAACCCGGTGGAGCACGGCGGGGACGTCCC
The DNA here is from genome assembly GCF_040686175.1 of Streptomyces sp. NPDC086077. Classification (NCBI taxonomy): domain Bacteria; kingdom Bacillati; phylum Actinomycetota; class Actinomycetes; order Kitasatosporales; family Streptomycetaceae; genus Streptomyces; species Streptomyces sp. NPDC086077. Next base: position 1,117 of record NZ_JBFBJT010000120.1, read on the forward strand.
CCGATCGGATCAGGCGATCGTCACACCGGAGGACATCAGGTGCGGCATGCGGCGGCTCAGACCTTGAAGGGGCGCGCCGGCCACGGCGCCTCCGCCGGGCGCAGCGCGTCGAGCCCGTCGCCGCGCTCCGCTGCGACCAGCGAAAGGACGCCCACGACCAGGCAGTTGTTGTGCAGCTCGCCGGCCAGGACACCCCGGACCAGCTCCTCGACCGGGACCCGCGCCAGCTCCAGGTCGATCTCCTCGTCCTCCGCCGTGAAGCGCTCGCCCTGCGCCTCGGACAGTTCGCGGGCGAGGAAGATGCGCACGGCCTCGTCGCAGCCGCCGGGCGTGGTGTAGACGTCGGTCAGCACCCGCCAGTCCTCGGCCTTGACGTGCGCCTCCTCGTACAGCTCGCGCTGGGCGGCGTGCAGCGGGTTCTCGCCGGGCACGTCGAGCAGGCCCGCCGGGATCTCCCACAGCTTCTGGCGCACGGGGTGGCGGTACTGGCGCAGCACCAGCACCCGGCCGGCGTCGTCCAGGGCGAGGATCGCGACGGAGCCGGGGTGGACCTGGTAGTCGCGGCGCACGACCGTGCCGTCGGGCATGACCACGTCGTCCGTGCGGACCGAGGTCTTGTTGCCCACGAAGGGGGTCTGTGTCGCCCGGATCTCCCACTCCTGGTGGGTGTCCTTGATCGTCATGCCCTGTCCTTCCCGACGTGCCACCGGCGTGCGGGAGCCACGCCGGGGTGCTCGCCTTCGAGGCCCCGCACCCCGGCAACCGTACAACCGGTGTGCTACTTAGAGATCTTCCGCTCGACCGCGGCCTTCACCAGGCCGGCGAACAGCGGGTGCGGACGCGTCGGCCGGGAGCGCAGCTCCGGGTGCGCCTGGGTGGCGACCAGGTAGGGGTGGACCTCGCGCGGGTACTCCACGTACTCGACGAGCTTGCCGTCGGGGGAGGTGCCCGAGAAGAGGATGCCGGCCTTCTTCTCCAGCTCCGAGCGGTAGGCGTTGTTCACCTCGTAGCGGTGCCGGTGCCGCTCCTCGACGTACTCCTTGCCGTCGTACACCTCACGCACGATGGAGCCCTCGGCCAGCTTCGCCGGGTACATGCCCAGGCGCATCGTGCCGCCCATGTCGCCCTCGCCCGCGACGATGTCGAGCTGCTCGGCCATGGTGGAGATGACCGGGTGGGCGGTTGCCGGGTCGAACTCGGTGGAGTTGGCGTCGGCGATGCCGGCCAGGTTGCGCGCGGCGTCGATCACGATGCACTGCAGGCCGAGGCAGAGGCCGAGCAGCGGGATCCGGTTCTCGCGGGCGTACTGGATGGCGCCGACCTTGCCGGAGACACCGCGGTCGCCGAAGCCGCCCGGGATGCAGATGGCGTCCACGTCGGACAGCTGCGCCTCGGCGCCGGACGGGGTCCGGCAGTCGTCGGAGGTGACCCACTTGATCTTCACGCGGGTCTTGTTGGCGAAGCCGCCCGCGCGCAGCGCCTCGGTGACCGAGAGGTAGGCGTCGGGCAGGTCGATGTACTTGCCGACCAGCGCGAGGGTGATCTCGTGGTCCGGGTTGTGGACGCGGTCGAGCAGGTCGTCCCACGTCGTCCAGTCGACGTCCCGGAACGGCAGGTCGAGGCGGCGGACGGCGTAGGCGTCGAGGCCCTCGGAGTGCACGACCTTGGGGATGTCGTAGATCGACGGCGCGTCGGGGCAGGCCACGACGGCGTCCTCGTCGACGTCGCACATCAGCGAGATCTTGCGCTTGATCGCGGTCGGCACCTCGCGGTCGCAGCGCAGCACGATGGCGTCCGGCTGGATACCGATGTTGCGCAGGGCGGCGACCGAGTGCTGGGTGGGCTTGGTCTTCAGCTCGCCGGAGGGGCCGATGTACGGCAGCAGCGAGATGTGCACCACGAAGACGTTGTCCCGGCCGACCTCGTGGCGGACCTGGCGGACGGTCTCCAGGAACGGCAGCGACTCGATGTCGCCGACCGTGCCGCCGACCTCGGTGATGACGACGTCCACGTCGTCGGTGGCCATGCGGCGGATGCGGTGCTTGATCTCGTTGGTGATGTGCGGGATGACCTGCACGGTGTCGCCCAGGTACTCGCCGCGCCGCTCCTTGGCGATCACCGTGGAGTAGACCTGGCCAGTGGTGACGTTGGCGGTTCCGTCGAGGTCGCGGTCCAGGAAGCGCTCGTAGTGGCCGATGTCCAGGTCGGTCTCGGCGCCGTCGTTGGTGACGAACACCTCACCGTGCTGGAAGGGGTTCATCGTGCCCGGGTCGACGTTGATGTACGGGTCGAGCTTCTGCATCACGACGCGCAGGCCCCGGGCCTTGAGCAGCATTCCCAGGCTGGACGCGGTCAGGCCCTTGCCGAGAGAGGAGGCGACACCCCCGGTGACGAAGATGTGCTTGGTCGTCGAAGATTTGGGCGTCATGGGCAAGAGGAGGCTCCCGTGGTCTCGGTCTGGGGGTGCGGGGCGGCTGCCGTGCCGGGCTTTGCCGGGGGTGCCGTCGCTGCGGTTCGGGGGTTTCGAGCCCACCGGTCCACGGGCTACCAGGGTATCAGCGCCTCGACCCGATGGCGCCCGGCCACCCTCCGCGCACGGCTCGCCACGTACGCGTACCGCTCACCTGATTCTCACCCTGTGCTCACTCGTTCGGCGCATGTACGTTGCCCGGAGCGGCACGCAGATCATCTACGTGCGTCGTATCCTGCTCGGACACTCGCTGCCGAGCCCGCCGGCGACACGGCACCACCCCCGCCCGTAAGCACCGGAAGAACATGAGCTCGTCAGATCGTTGAGCGACGACGGTCGTTTGCCTACGGGCACAGCGGCGGTTTTACTTCACAGCTCGACGACGCATTACAACGACCCCCTTGACCGCACATAGCGAAAGCCCCGTCATGGGGCTACGTGGCCGTTCGACTGGAGTTGCACGTGGCCGGGCGCATCGAAGACTACGCACTCATCGGAGACATGCAGACCGCTGCCCTGGTCTGCCGGAACGGCACAGTCGACTGGCTGTGCCTGCCCCGCTTCGACTCGCATGCCATCTTCGCCGGTCTGCTGGGCACGGAGGAACACGGTTTCTGGCGGATCGGCCCGGCGCACGCGGCCGACGCCGAGCCGCCTACCGCCGCCCGGCGTTCCTACCGCGGTGACTCGCTGATCCTGGAATCCGAGTGGGACACCCCCCGCGGCACGGTCCGCGTGACCGATTTCATGCCGCCTCGTGACGGGGCCCCGCAGCTGATCCGGATCGTGGAGGGAGTCTCGGGCCGGGTGCCGATGCGTTCGGCGCTGCGGATGCGGTTCTCCTACGGCCGGATCGTCCCGTGGGTGCACAAGCACGACGGCCGCACGGTCGCCGTGGCGGGCCCGGACTCCGTGTGGTTCGACACCTCCGCCGAGACCTACGGCAAGGCGCTGACCACGTACGCGGACTTCACGGTCGCGCCCGGTGACCGGATCGCGTTCACCATCTCGTGGCAGGCCTCGCACCGTGAGCCGCCGCCCCTGCCGGAGCCCGAGCAGTCGCTGGAGGCGACGGAGGACTTCTGGCGGGAGTGGGTGGAGCACTGCACGTACCACGGCCCGTACCGCGAGGCGGTGATCCGCTCGCTGATCACGCTGAAGGCGCTGACGTACGCGCCCACGGGCGGCATCGTCGCCGCGCCCACGACCTCGCTCCCCGAGGAGATCGGGGGCGTGCGCAACTGGGACTACCGCTACACCTGGCTCCGCGACGCCGCGATCACCCTCTCCTCGCTGCTGCGCACGGGCTACCGCGAGGAGGCCCGCGCCTGGCGCGAGTGGCTGCTGCGCGCGGTCGCCGGCGACCCGGAGAACCTGCAGATCATGTACGGCATCGCCGGTGAGCGCGAGCTGGGCGAGGCGGAGCTGGACTGGCTGCCCGGCTACGAGAACTCGGCCCCCGTCCGGGTCGGCAACGGCGCCGCCCACCAGCTCCAGCTCGACGTGTACGGCGAGGTCACCGAGGCCCTGCACCTGGCCCACATGACCGGCCTGGCCCGCAGTGACTACGCCTCGCTGCTCCAGCTCAAGCTGATCCGCTACCTGGAGGACCACTGGCACGAGCCGGACGAGGGCATCTGGGAGGTGCGCGGCCCGCGCCGCCACTTCGTGCACTCCAAGGTCATGGCCTGGGTCGCCGTCGACCGCACGATCAAGCTGCTGGAGTCCGGCGACGCGGACGGCCCGCTGGAGCGCTGGCGCGAGCTGCGCGACGACATCCACCGGGACGTGTGCGAGAAGGGCTACGACAAGGAGCGCAACACCTTCACACAGTCGTACGGCTCCAAGGAGCTGGACGCGTCGCTGCTGCTGATCCCGCAGATGGGCTTCCTGCCGCCGGACGACAAGCGGGTCATCGGCACCATCGAGGCCATCCAGCGCGAACTCTCCACGACGGACGGCTTCATCCTGCGCTACCCGACCTCCGGCGAGGACGCCGGCGTCGACGGCCTCCCCGGTGACGAGGGCGCCTTCCTCGCCTGCTCGTTCTGGATGGCGGACGACCTCGCGATGATCGGCCGGGTCGACGAGGCCCGCAAGCTGTTCGAGAGGCTCCTGTCGCTGCGCAACGACCTCGGCCTGCTCGCCGAGGAGTGGGACCCCCGCCTCCAGCGTCAGGTCGGCAACTTCCCGCAGGCCTTCAGCCACGTCCCGCTGATCGACACCGCCCTGCGGCTGACCGCCTCGGGGGCCTACGGCGGCTGAGCTGCCCGAGCAGCAGCCCTCAGGGCCGCCGGGAGCGGCCCCGAGGGCTGAGCCCGCCTAGGCTGGAAGCGCACGTGACCCCTTTCCGGGAAGAGGGCGGCCATGTCCTCCAAGGCCCACACAGCCCTGGTCGAGCTCCGCGAGGATCTCGACGGCGAGGTGTTCGCCCCGTGGGACCCGGGCTACGACGAGGCCCGGGCCGTCTTCAACGCCAGGGTCGACCGGCGCCCCGCGGTGATCGCGCGGTGCGCGCACGCCGCCGACGTGGTCCGGGCGGTACGGTTCGGCCGGGAGCTCGACCTCAACATCGCGGTGCGCGGCGGCGGACACAGCGTCGGCGGCATGGGCACCAACGACTCCGGTCTCGTCGTCGACCTGCGCCGGATGCGGGGCGTGACCGTCGACCCCGCCTCCGAGGCGGTCCGCGTCGAGGGGGGCGCCACGACGGGCCTGCTGGACCGGGCGACCCAGCCGTACGGCCTGGCCACCACGGGCGCCCGGGACTCCGGCACCGGCGTCGCCGGCTTCGTCCTGGGCGGCGGCAGCGGCTGGCTGGAGCGCTCCTGCGGCCTCGCCGCCGACAACCTGCTCGGCGTCGAGCTGGTCACCGCGAACGGCGACCGGATCCACGCGAGCGCCGACGAGAACCCGGAGCTGTTCTGGGCCCTGCACGGCGGCGGCGGCAACTTCGGCGTCGCCACCGCCCTCACGCTCAAGCTGTACGAAGTGCCGGAGTTCTCCCTCGCCCTGCTGCTGTACCTCCCGGAACACGCCGGCGAGGCGATCCGCACCTACCGGGAGGTGATCGACCACGCCCCGCTGGAGGCGAGCGGCGCCGTCGTCTGCCGGTACGGCCCGCCGGCCGGGTTCGCCGCGCCGTCGCTCGCCGGCGGGCCGCTGTGCCGCGTGCTGCTGACGTACGCGGGACCCGAGGAGGACCTGCGCAAGCTGGCCCAGCCGCTGCTGGCGCTGCCGCACGCGTCACAGACCCTCGCCACGATGCCGTACGCCGACGCCCAGCGCCTGTTCGACCAGCCGCCCGGCCTGCGCGCCCACGGGTCGGCGGAGTGCCTGTCCGGCGCGCCGGACGGCTTCGTGGACGTCTTCTGCGCCCTCGCGGACTCCCTGCCGACGGCGACGGGCACCCGGAACACGCTGTTCCCGCTGGGCGGCGCGGTGGCGGACGCCCCGGCCGACCACCCGGTGCCGTACCGCGAGGCGGCCTGGGTCGTGCACCCCTGCGGCAGCTGGGCGGACCCGGCGGACGACGAGCGGTGCACGGCCTGGGCCCGGGACGTCCGCGCCGCCGTCCGGCCGTGGAGCACCGGGGCGGTCCACCCCGACTTCGTCGGCGACGAGGGACGGGACCGCGTACGGGCCGGGCTCGGCCCGCGGAACATGTGGCGCCTGGGCGTGGTCAAACGGCGCTTCGACCCGGACAACGTCTTCCGCTTCAACCACAACGTCAAGCCGGTGTAGGCCTGTTCGGTCCTCGCGGAGGCAGGACGCGTCCGGCCGGTGATCCGGTGGACGTCCCGGTGATCGTTCCCGTGACCGCCCGGAGATGTCGCCGGAACGTGCGCGCGGGTAGCGTCCGCTGCATGGACAGCCGATTCGACAGCACGGGCGCCGGGATCACCGTTCAGCGGGCACTGGAGCTGCCCGGCCTGCGCAGCGGGCTACCCGAGGTGCTCGCGGGCGCGGAGCGGCTGCAGCGGACCGTGCGCTGGGTGCACGCGGGCGAGGTGCCTAACATCGCCTCGCTGCTGAAGGGCGGCGAACTGCTGCTGACCACGGGCTACGGCCTCGGCACCCGCCCGGCGGAGCAGCGCGCGTTCGTCCGCACCCTGGCCGAGCGTGGTATCGCCGCCCTGGTCGTCGAGCTCGGCCCGCGCTTCACGCGGCTGCCCTCGGCACTCGTCGAGACGGCCCGCACGGCCGGGCTGCCGTTGGTCCAACTGCACCGCGAGGTGCCGTTCGTGACCGTCACGGAGGAGATCCACACCGAGATCGTCAACGGGCACTACGCGCTGCTCCAGCGCGCCGAGGAGGTGCACCGCCGCTGCACCGAGGCGCTGCTGGGCGGCGGCGGCGTCCCGCAGGTCCTGTGCATCCTGGCCGACTTCAGCGGCAATCCGGTCTTCCTGGAGACCACCGACGGCCAGCTCCTCTACGCCGCCGGGGCCGGGCCCGAGGGGGCGGAACCGCTCCAGGTCTGGGAGGGGTTGCGCGGCCAGCACAAGGACGCCCCGCCGGCCGGGTCGGTGCTGGTGGACGTTCCGGGGGGCGGCCCGGGCACGGCGCCGGGGGCGAGCACCGCGACGACGGTGGGGACCGGCTCCGGGACGGGCTCGGTGCGGGCGAGGCTGGTGCTGCTGCCGGTGCGCGCGCCGCTGGTGCCGGTGCACCGCATCGCCGCCGAGCGGACCGCGGGCATCCTGGCGGTGGTGCTGATGCAGGCCCGTCAGGAGGAGGAGCTGGCCGCGCGCGGGCGCGGCGACTTCCTGACCGACCTCGCCCAGAGCCGGATCGCCGCCGAGGACGCTCCGGCCCAGGCGCGTGTGCTGGGCTTCAAGCCGGGCGGCAGCCCACTGCTGCCGGTGGTGATGCGGCTGGGCGACGCACTGTCCCCGGGCGGCGGCTGGGCGGTGCTGGCGCGCGCGGTCTCGGAGGAGCTGGCCTCGGTGGGCGTACCGGTCCTGCTCGGCGTACGGCCGGTGGAGGGCCGCGTCCTGGTGCTGCTCGGCCTGCGCTCGGAGTCGGAGCGCTCGGCGGTCGCCGACCGGGTCGCGGCGGCGCTGCGGGCCGGGGTGGAGCGGGCCGGGATGCAGCGTCCGGGGGCACAGCCGCCCGTGGTGGTCGTCGGGGTGGCCGGCGGCTGGGCGGCGGCCTCGGCGGGGCTGCGGCACGCGGCGGAGACGGCGACCGCCGCGCAGGGGCTCATGGACCGGCCCTGGTACGACGCCCGGCGCCTGGACATCGACCTGCTGCTGTGGCGGCTGCGCGACCATCCTGACCTGGCCGCCTTCGTGGAGCGGGCGATCGGGCCGGTCCGGGACCACGACAGCCGCGCCAGGCCGCCGCTGCTGCCGACCCTGGAGACCTACCTCGCGCACGCGGGACGCAAGGCCGAGACGGCCCGCGAACTGCACCTCAACCGCCAGACGCTCTACAACCGCCTCGCCCGTATCGGTGAGTTGCTGGGCACCGACCTCGACGACCCGCAGACGGTGCTGGCGTTGAGCCTCGCGCTGCGGGCCCGCCGGCACACCGGGCAGAGCGGGGCGACCGGATAGGCCGGCGGTCCCGAACCGGCGGTCGGGTACCGGCGATTCCGGGGCGCGGGTCAGATCAGCGGCCGGGGCTGCGTCAACTCGTCGTAGACGCTGAGCACTTGGGCGACCGTCTCGTCCTCGGTCGGCCAGGTCGCCGCCTGCCGCAGGCCCTTCTCCTGGAGCAGCTCCCGCTGCTCGGGATCGTCCAGCAGCCGCACGACGGCGTCGGCGAAGGCCGCCGCGTCCCCGGCGGGGACGAGTTCGGCCGCGTCGCCGACGAGTTCGGGGACGCCGCCGACGGACGTGGCGACCAGCGGCACGCGCGCGTGCAGGGCCTCCTGCGCCAGCACGGACCGCGACTCCGAGCGACTCGGCAGCAACGCCAGATCGGCGGCGGCGAGCAGCTCGCGCACGTCCTCGCGCCGGCCGATGAGCCGCACCGGCAGCTCCTCGTCCTCGATCCGGCGTTGCAGCACCGCCCGCAACGGCCCCTCCCCCGCGATGGCGACCAGCGGCACCGGATCGAGCCCCCGCCAGGCGCGGGCGGCGTCGAGCAGGACGTCGTAGCCACGCTGGGGGTCGAGGGAGCCGACGGCCATCAGCAAAGGGCGTCCGATGGCGCCGAGTTCGGCGCGGACCTTCGGGCTCGTGGGGTCGGGCTCGTCGGTCTCGACGGGAGTGCGGCGGCCGGGCAGGGCGACGGCGGCGAGCCGTGCGTCCCGCGCGCCCGCCTTCCGCGCCCGGTCGACGAGGTCGGAGGTGGTGCCGAGCACCACGGCGGCCGCCCGCACCACCTGGCGTTCCAGCATCCGCAGGAAGGCAGCGCGCGCCCCCTCGGCGTGGGCGTGGCTGTGCCAGGTGACAATCAGTGGGGTGTGCCGTCCGGACAGGGCGAGCGCGGCCCGGAAGGAGGCGTGCAGTCCGTGCGCGTGCACCAGGTCGGCTCCCGTGCATGCGGCTCGCAGTGCCGCCACCGACCCCGGGTCGCTGCTGCGCGGCACGTGGATGTGCTCGGCGCCGGCCCCGCTGAAGTCGTAGGAGCGATCCGCCTCGACGGGGGCGCACACCGTGACCCGCACGCCCCGTGCGACGAGCCCCGCGGCCAGCGAGCGCACGTGCGCGCTGCTGCCGGCGTTGCCTCCGCCCAGCACCTGCACGGTGCGCAGCGTCGACCGGCCGTGCGGAGAGTGGCTGCTCGCGGGGGTCACGTGGCCCGGGCTCCTGGGTTCGGCGGGGACGGTCACGGCGGTCACGCCGGTCTCGGAGAAACGTACAGAAGGCGCCGCGGAGCGGGTGTACCGCGCGACGTCCTCCGCGTACACGCTCAAGGATGCCAGGACGGACGGCCGTTCCGGCAACGCCGGAGATCACACGCTCCCACACGCCGGGGCAACGCGCCGCTCCGCATCACTCACCCGAGTGACCTCCGAGGTGATCCCGCCGTGCGGCGGCGTGGCGACGCGCTACCCGTCCGCCCGCGCCGTCGCCAGCAGTTCCTCCGCGTGCGCCCGGGCCGTCTCCGAGTCCTCCTGGCCTGCCAGCATCCGGGACAGCTCCCGGATCCGCTCCTCGCCCTCGAGCACCTTCACGCCGGACCGGGTCACCGAGCCGTCGTTCGTCTTCTCGACCAGCAACTGCCGGTCGGCGAACGCGGCCACCTGCGGCAGGTGCGTCACCACGACCACCTGCGCGGTCTTCGCCAGCCGGGCCAGCCGCCGCCCGATCTCCACCGCGGCCTTGCCACCCACACCGGCGTCCACCTCGTCGAAGAGGTACGTCGGCACCGGATCCGTCCCGGCGAACACGACCTCCACGGCGAGCATCACGCGCGACAGCTCACCCCCGGACGCGCCCTTGGCGATCGGCCGGGGCGGCGCACCCGGGTGGGGCGCCAGCAGCAGCTCGACCTCGTCGGCACCCGACGGCCCGTACGCCACCGGACGGCCACCGACCTCGACGCCCTCCGGGTCCTCGGTCTGCCGGATCGCGAACGAGACGCGCGCGTGCGGCATGGCGAGCGACGCCAGCTCCGCGGTCACGGCCGCCGCGAACCGCTCGGCCGCCTCGGTCCGCGCGTCCGTCAACGCCTGCGCCAGCCCACCCAGTTCGGCCCGCAGCGCGTCCCGCTCGGCGGTCAGCTCCCCGATCCGCTCGTCGTCGCCGTCGAGCTCGGTGAGCCGTACGGCGCTCCGCTCGGCCCAGGCGAGCACGGTGTCGACGTCCTCGCCGTACTTCCGGGTCAGCGCGGTCAGCGCGGCCCGCCGTTCCTCGACCGCCGCCAGCCGCAGCGGATCGGCGTCCAGATCGTCGGCGTACCCCGCCAGCTCACCCGCCACGTCGCCGAGCAGGATGCCGATCTCCCCGATCCGGTCGGCGAGCGCGGCCAGCGCGGGGTCGTGCGACCGTACGGCCTCCAGGGCCCGGTGCGCCCCCGCGACGAGCGTCGAGGCGTCGACGCCCTCGGGGTCCTCGGGGTTGCCGGCGAGCGCGCCGTGCCCGGCCGTGGCGGCGGACGCGAGCGCCTCCGCGTGCCCGAGCCGCTCGGCCTCCTCGGCCAGCTCGACGTCCTCCCCGGCCCGCGGCTCCACGGCGGCGATCTCGTCGAGCCCGTACCGCAGCATGTCGGCTTCCTGGGCCCGCTCACGCGCGCGCGTGGTGATCTCGTCAAGCTCGGCGGAGACCGCCCGCAGCCGCCGGTAGGCCCCGGAGTACTTGTCCAGCGGCCCGGCCACCGCCTCACCGGCGTACCGGTCGAGCGCCTGCCGCTGCCGCGTGAGCTTCAGCAGCCCCTGCTGGTCGGTCTGCCCGTGCACGGCCACCAGTTCGTCGGCGAGCTCGGCCAGCACCCCCACGGGCACGGACCGCCCGCCGACATGCGCCCGGGACCGCCCCTCGGCGGAAACGGTACGGCTGATCAGCAGGGCCCCGTCGTCCAGCTCGGCCCCGGCCTCCTCCGCGCGTACGGCGACCGTGGCGTCGGCGGGCACGGTGATCCGCCCCTCCACGACCGCCTTGTCGGCGCCGATCCGCACGAGCGCCGGATCCGCCCTGCCACCGAGCAGCAGCCCCAGGCTGGTGACCACCATGGTCTTGCCCGCACCCGTCTCACCGGTGACGGCGGTGAACCCCGGCGACAGCTCGACGACGGCATCGTCGATGACCCCGAGCGACCGTATCCGCATCTCCTCCAACACGGACACGACCATACGAGGTCGGGGCGGGTCGGCGCGACGCCGGTCCCCTTTGTCACTCACCCGAGTGCACACCGCCGTACGGCGAATCGCTAGTGGGGAGCTCCCCGCCACCCGGAAACCGGCAACGCGAACTTCGCGACGAGCCGATCCGTGAACGAGGCATGGTGCAACCGGGCCAGCCGCACCGGCACGGCCCCGCGCCGCACCTCCACACGCGCCCCGGGCGGCAACTCCACCGTCCGCCGGCCGTCGCACCACAGCACCCCCGGAGGGATGTGCGGCAGGACCTCCACGGCCAGCACGGAGTCCGGGGAGGTCACGAGCGGCTTGGCGAACAGCGCGTGAGCGGAGATCGGCACCATCAGCAGCGCCTCCACCTCGGGCCACACCACGGGCCCGCCCGCGGAGAACGCGTACGCGGTCGACCCGGTGGGCGTCGACAGCACGATCCCGTCGCACCCGAACCCGGTCACCGGCCGCCCGTCGATCTCCAGGACGACCTCCAGCAGCTTTTCGGCGCCGGCCTTCTGCACCGCCGCCTCGTTCAGCGCCCAGTCGGTGTGCACGATGTCGCCGTTGCTGTGCACGACGACGTCGACCGTCATCCGCTCCTCGACCTCGTACGCCCGCGTCACCACCCGGTCGACGACCTTGTCGAGGTCGTCGCGCTCGGCCTCGGCGAGGAATCCGACCCGCCCGAGGTTGACGCCGAGCATCGGCACCCCGGACGCCCGCGCGAACTCCGCCCCGCGCAACAGCGTCCCGTCCCCGCCGAGCACGATCAGCAGCTCACACCCGTCGAGGCACTGCGGTGTCGCCTCCTTGACCAGCTGCACCTCTTCGGGCAGCGGCAGGTCGGGCGCCTCCGCCTCCAGCACCCGCACACCGATCCCGGACCGCAGGAGTCCCTTGACCACCAGCTCGGCGCTGCGCACGGCCGCGGGCCGTCCGGTGTGGGCGAGCAGAAAAACAGTACGAGCTCGGTTCGCTGTCAACGCGGCCCCTCCGCAACTGCACGGTCGACGTCGGCCGGGTCCAGTCGGGGAGCCCCGGCCCGAAGCCACAGAAAGTACTCGACATTCCCCGAGGGCCCGGGCAACGGGCTGGCCGTCACGCCCTTCACCCCGAGCCCCAGCTCCCCGGCCCGCTCGGCCACCCCGCACACGGCCTCGGCCCGCAGCTGCGAGCTCCGCACCACTCCCCCGCTGCCCAGCCGTTCCTTGCCCACCTCGAACTGCGGCTTGACCATCATCACCAGATCGGCGTCCGGTCGCGCACAGCGCACGAGGGCGGGCAGGACCAGCCCGAGCGGGATGAAGGACAGATCCCCCACGACAAGATCCACAGGCTCCCCATCGATCGCTTCAAGCGTCAACTCCCTTACGTTCGTACGGTCCTTGACGGTGACGCGTTCATCGTTGCGGAGAGTCCAGGCGAGTTGTCCGTACCCGACGTCGACGGCGACGACCTGCGCGGCCCCCGCCCGCAGCAGCACATCGGTGAATCCGCCGGTGGAGGCCCCCGCGTCCAGCGCCCGCCGGCCCTCGACGGCCAGCCCCTGCGGCACGAAGACCTCCAGGGCGCCGGCGAGCTTGTGCCCGCCCCGGGAGACGTACTCGGGATCGCCCTCGTGCGCCGTGACGACGATCGCCGCCGCGGTCTCCACCTGGGTGGCCGGCTTGGTCGCGACCGTCCTGCCGACGCTGACCCGCCCGGCGGCGATCAGCTGGCTGGCGTGCTCGCGCGAGCGCGCGAGCTTCCGGCGGACCAGCTCCGCGTCGAGACGGCGGCGTGCGACTCCTGCCACGTTCGGTTCAGCTCCCCTGTCGGTACGTCGAAGGGGGCGCCGGAGGTCCCGGGCGGGCGTCGAGCGCGGTGAGCGCGTCGCGCAGCCCCCTGTGTACATCCTCGTACACCTCGACGTGTCCGTCGGTGCTCAGGTGGTCGGCGTCGGCCAGCCGCTCCAGCCGGGCGTCCACCTCGGCGTCGCCCGTGGAGGTGCGGGGCACGCCGAGCGGGGCCGGCGCGGCGGGGTCGTGATCGGGCAGCGCGGCCTCCTGGGGGGCCTGCGTCTGGGGAACCGCGTCGTTCATGCCCCGACGCTACCTCGTGGCCCTGCGGTACCGTCGACGGCGATGGCAACGATCGAGGAATGCCGCGCCGCGCTCGAACAGCTCTCGGAGAACATCCAGGGCTCCGAGGGCGACGTCCGCGCCGCCGCCGCCCTGGACCGCTCGGTGAGCTGCCACATCACCGACCTGGACGTCACCTTCGCCGGCCGCCTCCAGGACGGCCGGATCACGGTGCGCGAGACGCTCCAGGGGCCGCCGCGCGAGAAGGCGGAACTGCGGCTCGCCCTGAGCGGCGACGACCTGGTGGCCCTCGTGGACGGCGAGCTGCACTTCGCGAAGGCCTGGGGCTCGGGCCGGGTGAAGCTGGAGGCGGGTCTGCTGGACCTGTTCCGCCTCAGGAAGCTTCTGTAGCCGCGACCTTCCTGACGTCGGCACGCGCCTTGCGCGCCGCCGGCACCACCAGGGGCGTATCCGTCTCCGGGTCGTCGATGACCTGGCAGCGCAGCCCGAAGACCTCCTCCACGAGATCCGCGGTGACGATGTCGCCCGGCGCCCCCTGGGCGATCACCGAGCCGCCGCGCAGCGCGATGAGGTGCGTGGCGTACCGGGCGGCGTGGTTGAGGTCGTGCAGGACCGCGACGAGCGTCCGCCCCTGCTCCTCGTGCAACTCGGCGCACAGGTCCAGCACGTCGATCTGGTGCTGGATGTCCAGGAACGTCGTCGGCTCGTCCAGCAGCAGCAACGGCGTCTGCTGGGCCAGCGCCATCGCGATCCACACCCGCTGCCGCTGACCACCGGACAACTCGTCGACATAGCGATCGGCGAGCTCGGCGACGCCGGTCTGCGCCATGGACTCCCGCACGACCCGCTCGTCCTCGGCCGACCACTGCCGCAGGATCCCCTGGTGCGGATACCGCCCGCGGCCCACCAGGTCGCCGACCGTGATCCCGTCGGGCGCGATCGACGACTGGGGCAGCAGACCGAGAGTGCGGGCGACCTTCTTGGCCGGCATCGACTGGATGACCTGGCCGTCCAGCAGCACCCGGCCCTCGTTCGGCCTGAGCATCCGCGACAGCGCGCGCAGCAGCGTCGACTTGCCGCAGGCGTTCGGACCGACGATCACGGTGAACGAGTTGTCGGGTATCTCCACCGACAGCCGCTCGGCGATGACGCGCTGGTCGTAGGCGAGGGTGACGTTCTCGGCGGACAGGCGGTTCACGGTGCTCCTTTGGATGTTCGGGTGGGCGGGGGTGCTCATATCCGCCCCGCCCTGCGCTCGGCGACCAGCAGCCACAGCAGGTAGGCGCCGCCGAGCACAGCGGTGACCACCCCCACGGGCAGCTGGTCGGCACCGAAGACGCGCTGTGAGACCCAGTCGGCGGTGACCAGCAGGGCCGCGCCCATGCACAGCGACGGAAGCAGGTTCGGACCGGGCGAGCGGGTCAGCCGGCGGGCCAGCTGCGGCGCGGTGAGCGCCACGAAGCTGACGGGACCGGCGGCGGCGGTGGCGGCGGCGGTCAGCAGCACCGCGGCCACCAGCAGCAGCATCCGTACCCGCTCGACGCGCACCCCCAGGGAGTACGACACGTCGTCGCCCATCTCCAGCATCCGCAGCCCGCGCGCGTTGGCGAGGACGAGCGGTACGAGGACGGCGCACAGCGCGAGCAGCGGCCAGACCTGCGCCCAGTCACGGCCGCTGAGCGAACCGGTCATCCAGACGACGGCCCGGGCCGCGTCGACGAGGTCGGCCTTGGTCAGCAGATAGCCGTTGACGGCGGTGACGACGGCGGAGACACCGATGCCGACCAGCACCAGCCGGTAGCCGTGGACGCCCTGCTTCCACGCCAGCGCGTAGATGGCGAGCCCGGTCACGAGGCCGCCCACGAGCGCCCCGAGGGTGACCGCGCCCGCGCTGCCGGAGAACAGCACGATCACCACGAGCGCCCCGGCCGTCGCTCCCTGCCCGAGGCCGAGTACGTCCGGACTGCCCAGCGGGTTGCGGGAGATGGACTGGAACAGGGCGCCGCCGAGCCCCAGCGAGGCGCCGACCAGCAGCCCCACCAGGACCCGCGGCAGCCGCAGCTCGGTGACGATGAACTCCTGCCCGGGGTTCCCGTCGCCGACCAGCGTCTTCAGCACGTCGCCCGCCGAGATCGGGAAGTCGCCGGTGCCGATCAGCACCACGCTCGCGGCCAGCGCGGCGAGCAGCAGCAGGACGACGACGACAAGGGCCCGGACGTCCAGGCGCACGGACAGCCCGCCCGGCGTCCGTACGGCACGGTTGGCACGGTTGGTGGTCACAGCTGGGCCGTCCTCCGCCGTCGTACGAGAAAGATGAAGACCGGGCCGCCGAGGATCGCGGTCACGATGCCGACCTGGAGTTCCGCGGGCCGCGCGACGATCCGGCCGAGCACGTCGGCGCCGAGCAGCAGCACGGGCGACAGGACGGCCGCGTACGGCAGGATCCAGCGCAGGTCGGGCCCGGTGAAGGACCGCACGACGTGCGGCACCATCAGCCCGACGAACATGATCGGCCCGCAGGCCGCGGTCGCCGCTCCGCACAGCACGGTGGCGGCGAGCATGGACAGCGCCCGGGTGCGGTTGAGGTTGGCGCCGAGGGCCTTGGCGGTGTCGTCGCCCATGGCCATCGCGTTCAACGGGCGGGCGAGCACGAGCGCGAGGAGCGAGCCGGCCACCAGGAACGGCAGCACCTGCGTGATCGTGTGGTCCGTCGCCGCGCTCAGCGAACCGACCGTCCAGAAGCGCATCCGGTCCAGCGCGGCGTCGTCCAGGATCATCAGGGCCTGGAGGTAGCCGTAGAGCGCGGCGCTGATCGCCGTGCCCGCGAGCGCGAGCCGTACCGGAGTCGCGCCCCGGCTGCCGCCGAGGAACCACACCAGCGCGCCGACCACGGCCGAGCCGAAGAACGCGAACCACACGTAGCCGCTGAGGCTGGTGACGCCGAAGAAGGTGATGGCGGTGACGACCGCCGCGGACGCGCCCGCGTTGATGCCGAGGAGGCCGGGGTCGGCCAGCGGGTTGCGGGTGAGCGCCTGGAGCACCGCTCCGGACAGGCCGAGGGCGGCACCGGCGAGCAGCCCGAGCAGGGTCCGGGACAACCGCTCGCCGACCACGACGTCGCCGTATGTCCCCGAATCCTGGAACAGGCCGTGCCAGACCTCCGCGAGGGACAGATCCTTCGCGCCGACCGCGATGCTCGTCAACGCGACAAGCACCATGATCAACACGGCGAGGAGAAGGCCGAAGGCACGTGCCGCCCGGCGGGTCGGGGGCGCGGAGACTGCGTCCGCGCGCTGTTCAGGAGGGCTCTCGACCAACACGCAGTTAGGTTAGCCTACCCTCGCATCGGATCAAGATCCTGCTCGGCTCAGGCCCCCCACCCCGGCGCGGGCGAGGCCGCTACGGCGCCAGCCGTGTCAGCGCCTTCCCCGCGTCCAGCTCACAAACCCCTTCTCCGGCCGCCGTCCAGGCAGCCGCGCACAGCGCCCGCAACCCGTCCAGGGCCTCCCCCTCGCCGTCCAGTTCCAGTCGATTCTCCCCGGCTGTCGCCGTCCAGCCACCGCACCGGAAGCCCGCACCGGCCTCGACGACCTCCGGCTGCCCGGTGAGCATCCCCCGCAGATCCGCGTCGACATACGTCGGCCGATGCCGCGGCGGCGCCGCCAGCAGCTGCGGTCCGTCGGTCACGCCGGTCAGCACCAGCAGCGAATCGACGCCGCCGTTGAACGCGCCCTCGATGTCCGTGTCCAGCCGGTCCCCCACCACCAGCGGCCGCTGCGCGCCCGTGCGCAGGATCGTCTCCCGGTGCATCGGCGGCAGCGGCTTGCCCGCCACCCGCGGCTCGGCACCGGTCGCGATCCGCACCACCTCCACCGCCGCCCCGTTGCCCGGCGCGATACCGCGTGCGCTGGGAATCGTCAGGTCCGTGTTCGACGCGAACCACGGCACCCCGCGCGCGATCGCATAACACGCCTCGGCGAACCGCCCCCACGGCAACTCCGGCCCGCCGTACCCCTGTACGACGGCCACCGGATCGTCGTCCGCGGACTCCACCGGTTCAAGTCCCCGCTCCCGCAGCGCGACCCGCAGCCCCTCGCCGCCGACGACCAGCACCCGCGCCCCCGCGGGCACCTCCTCGGCGATCAGCCGCGCGACCGCCTGCGCCGAGGTGATGACGTCACCGGCCTGTGCCGGTATCCCGAGCTCCGTCAGGTGTGCGGCCACGGCGTCCGGCGTCCGCAACGCGTTGTTCGTGACGTACGCCAGGTGCATGCCGCCCGCGGCAGCCGCGCGGAGCGAGTCGACCGCGTGCGCGATCGCCACGCCGCCCGCGTACACCACCCCGTCGAGGTCGAGCAGCGCCGTGTCGTACGCCTCGCTCAGCGCCCGGTCGCTGCCCTCGGGCCTGGTCCTGACCTGCTGGCTCATTCCGCACCGCTCCTCGGTCCACCGGCTTTTCCCCGATCATGCCCCATGCCACCGACACCCGGGGCACACGTACGATGCCGAGATGAACACAGCAGGTCACCCGGAAGCAACGACGCGCCGAGGCCTGGAACTCACCCCGTTCCGAGGCCTTCGCTACGACCCCGACCGGGTCGGCAGCCTGGCGGCCGTGACGTCCCCTCCCTACGACGTCGTCGTACGCCCGGACGGCGTGCACCACCTGCAATCCGCGGACCCGCACAACATCGTCCGGCTGATCCTCCCCGAGGCCGCGACCCCGACCGCGCGCAACGCCCAGGCCGCCGACACCCTGCACCACTGGCTCGCCGAGGGCGTGCTGACCGCCGACGCCGAGCCCGGCCTCTACGTCTACGAACAGCGCGACGGCGACGGCATCCTGCAGCGCGGCATCATCGGCGCCCTGCGTGTCTCGGATCCGTCGGACGGTGTGGTCCTGCCGCACGAGGACGTCATGCCGCACATCGTCGCCGACCGCGCCGACCTGATGCGCGCCACCTCCGCGAACCTCGAACCCCTGCTGCTGACCTACCGCGGCGACGGACAGGCCTGCGCCGAGGTCGTGGAACGGACCGCGGAGAAGCCCCCGCTCCTCGCCACCACCACCGAGGACGGCTACCGCCATCGCCTCTGGTCCGTCACCGACCCCGACGACGTGGCCCGCGTCCAGGACGGTCTCGCCCACCAGGTGGCCCTCATCGCCGACGGCCACCACCGCTGGGCGACCTACCGCCGCCTGCGCGCCGAGCACCCCTCGCCCAGCCCCTGGGACTACGGCCTGGTCCTCCTGGTCGACACCGCCCGCTACCCCCTTCGGGTCCGCGCCATCCACCGCCTCCTGCACGGCTTCGCGGTGTCCGACGCGCTGAGCGCACTCGACGGCCACTTCCGCGTGTGCCGCGTCGACGCCCCGCTCCCCGAAGCCCTCACGGCCCTCGCCGAAGCCGCGTCCCACGGCAACGCCTTCCTGCTCGCCGGCGACGGCACGTTCCACCTGGTCGACCGTCCCGACCCGGACCTGCTGGCCCGCACGGTCCCCACCGACCGCCCCGAGGCATGGCGCACGCTCGACGCCACGATCCTGCACGCCACCCTGCTCGACCACATCTGGCACGTCCCCGAGGACTCCCCGGCCGACATCGCCTACATCCACGACGCGGCGGCCACGGTTCGCAAGGCGGAACGGCAGGGCGGTACGGCGGTCCTGCTGCACCCGGTCCACGAGGACGTCGTACGGGACCTCGCCCGCCAGGGTGTGACCATGCCGCGCAAGTCGACGTCGTTCGGCCCCAAGCCGGCATCGGGCCTGGTGCTGCGCACGCTGGACCTCTGACGCACAGGTGACGCACACACGAGAAAGTGGGCGCGACCCTGGAATCAGGCCCCGCCCACTGTCACTTCCGCACGTCAGTCCCGGTCGTCGTCGTCCTCGTCGTCGTTCTCGTCCTCATCCAAGTCCGAGTCGGCCTTGACCTCGGCGACCTCGACGGTCTCGACGGTCTCGGCCAAGTCTTCCGCCCCGGTCTCGTCGAGGGCGTCGACGAACTCCACGCCGTCCAGTTCGGCCAGCCGGTCCGAGGCGTCCGTGCTGCCGTCCCGGTCGGCCTCCACGGCCTTGGCGAACCACTCCCGGGCCTCACCGTTCCGCCCGGCCGCGAGCAGCGCGTCGGCGTACGCGTAGCGCAGTCGCGCGGTCCACGGCTGGACCGAGCTGGAGGCCAGCTCCGGGCTCTGCAGCGTCACGATGGCCGCGTCCAGCTGTTCCATGTCACGCCGGGCGCCGGCCGCGACGAGCCGCATCTCCACCTGCCCGGCCTTGTCGAGCTTCTGCACCTCGGGCGCCCCGGCCATGTCCAGCGCCTTCTCCGGCCGCCCGAGCCCACGCTCGCAGTCGGCCATGACGGGCCACAGTTCCACGCTGCCCGTCATCCGTCGCGCGGCACGGAACTCGGCCAGTGCCTCCGCGTACTTCTGGTTCGCGTACGCCGCGAAACCGGCCGCCTCGCGTACGGCGGCGACGCGCGACGCCAGCCGCAGCGCGACCCGCGAGTAGCCGTAAGCCCCCTCGGGGTCCTCGTCGATCAGCCGCGCGACCATGACGAGGTTCTTGGCGACGTCCTCCGCGAGCGTCTTCGGCAGGCTCTGCAGTTCCTGCCGCACGTCCTTGTCGATCTCGTCGCCGGTGACGTCCTCCGGGATCGGCAGGCGCTTGATCGGCTCACGGTCCCGCTCCCGCTCCTCGCGGAACCGGCCGCCGGCACCGTGCCGGTCGTCCCGCCCACGGAAGCCACCGTCCCGGCCCCCACGGTCGTCCCGACGGGGACCGCGCGCACCGCGGTCGTCCCGCCCCCGGAACCCGCCACGCTCACCCCGGTCGTCCCGCCGACCGAAGCCACCACGGTCGCCGCGGTCCCCGCGCTCGTCCCGCCGGAAGCCACGGTCGCGGTCCTCCCGCCGGTCGTCCCGACGATCGTCCCGTCGGTCGTCACGACGGACATGGGCCCCCCGGTCGCCGTCACGCCGGTCGTCCCGCCTGTCATCGCGGCGGTCGTCGCGGCGGAACCCACCGCGGTCGTCACCACGACGGTCGTCGCGACGAAACCCACCCCGGTCGTCACCACGACGGTCGTCCCGACGGTCGTCACGACGGAACCCACCGCGCTCGTCACCACGACGATCATCGCGGCGGTCGTCGCGACGGAAACCACCGCGCTCGTCACCACGACGGTCGTCCCGACGGTCGTCACGACGGAAACCACCCCGGTCATCACCGCGACGATCATCGCGGCGGTCGTCACGACGGAAACCACCGCGCTCGTCACCACGACGATCATCGCGGCGGTCGTCACGACGGAAACCACCCCGGTCATCACCACGACGGTCGTCCCGACGGTCGTCGCGACGGAATCCACCCCGGTCATCACCACGACGATCATCGCGGCGGTCGTCACGACGGAAACCACCGCGCTCGTCACCACGACGGTCGTCCCGACGGTCGTCACGACGGAAACCACCCCGGTCATCACCACGACGATCATCGCGGCGGTCGTCACGACGGAAACCACCGCGCTCGTCACCACGACGATCATCCCGGCGGTCGTCACGACGGAAAGCAGGACGATCTCCGCCACGGTCGTCACGGCGGAAACCAGGACGATCTCCGCCACGGTCGTCACGGCGGAAACCAGGACGATCTCCGCCACGGTCGTCACGGCGGAAACCAGGACGATCTCCGCCACGGTCG
>NZ_JBFBJT010000120.1:22221-22714 GCF_040686175.1 Streptomyces sp. NPDC086077
TCACGGCGGAAACCTCCGGGCCGGCTACCCTCCCGCCCATCACGGTCGTCGCGGCGCGGCCCACGATCACGATCGTCGCGCGGGAAGGTCGGCCGCGACCCACGGTCGCCGTCTCGACGGCCGTAGCCAGCACGGTCGTTGTCACGTCGGAAGCCGCCGCGGTCACTCCGGTCACTGCGGTCACTGCGGCCACCACGGAAGCCGCCGCGATCGCCGCGTTCCCCACCATCCCGTCGCCGCTGGTCGCGCTCCGGTCGGTCCTCGGGAGAGTTGGTGGACATCGGTGACTCCTGTCTTTGGTACCGCAGTCATTCTCGCGCAGCCGACAACCCGGCGCGCTCCGTAAAAACAAAAAAGGACCCTTGGTCCCAGCTGAACGCTGGGACCAAGGGTCCTTCCAAAGATTGTTCGGCGGCGTCCTACTCTCCCACAGGGTCCCCCCTGCAGTACCATCGGCGCTGTAAGGCTTAGCTTCCGGGTTCGAAATGTAACC
>NZ_JBFBJT010000121.1:0-22429 GCF_040686175.1 Streptomyces sp. NPDC086077
GGCTCGACCGGTGAGCGAGGACTGCACCACCTCGTGTACGAGGTCGTCGACAACTCCGTCGACGAGGCGCTCGCCGGGCACGCGGAACGACGACGACAAGGAGACTCCCGCTCGTCACGGACGGTGAGCGTCAAGGAGGCGTTCGGCGCGTGGTGTCCGCCACGTGATCGTCAGTCGGCGGTGCGAGACTCGGCAGTGCAGGCAGCGGGCCCGACCGGGAGGCAATGATGCTCACCACCCGATTCGTCAACGGCGCTCCGAACTGGATCGATGTCGCCACCCCCGACATCGACGGCGCCCTCCTCTTCTACGGCGGTCTCTTCGGCTGGCAGTTCCGGTCGGCGGGACCCGAGGCCGGCGGCTACGGCTTCTTCCAGCTCGACGGCAGGACCGTGGCCGGCGGCATGCGGACCACCGCCGAACAGGGCCCGCCGTCCTGGACGGTGTACTTCCACAGCCCCGACGCACAGGCCACGGCCAAGGCGGCCGAGCAGGCGCACGGGCGGGTGCTGGTGGAGCCCATGGACGTCATGGACCAGGGCCGCATGGCGATCCTGGCGGACCAGCAGAGCGTGCCGTTCGGCATCTGGCAGCCCGGGCTGAACAAAGGCGTGGACGTGCTCGACGAACCCGGTGCGCTGTGCTGGCTGGAGCTCTACACGCCGGACATCGCGGCGGCCGCCGGCTACTACAACAGGCTGCTCGGGTGGGAGACGTCCGCGGTGAACCACCTGGGCGGCTCGTACACCTGCGTCAACCCGGCCGGACAGGACGAGGACACGATGTTCGGCGGTCTGGTCCCGCTGGCCGACGACCCCGCGGAGGATGTGCCCTACTGGCTGGCGTACTTCGAGGTCGCCGACACGGACGCCGCGGTGGCCAAGGCCCGGGAGCTCGGCGGCACGGTCCGCATGGAGCCCGTGGACCTGCCCGACGTGGGCCGCATCGCCAAGCTGGCCGATCCGTACGGCGCCCGCTTCGCGCTGATCAGGAGCGCTGCCAGGCCACAGTCCTGAGCCCCCCGGCCCACCGCCCACGCCGCGTGCCCGGGCCCCCACGCCGAGCCCACCGAAGAGGTATCCGGACCCCTACGCGGAAGCGCGGCGTACGAGGGTCGTCGACAGGACGACGCCGGGGGCCGTGTCCTCCTCCGGCTCGGCGCCCCCGCGCAGGCGGCCGAGGAGGAGGCGGGCCATCAGCCGGCCCATCTCCTCTATGTCCTGACGGACCGTGGTGAGCGGCGGGTCGGTCTGCTCGGCGATGGGCAGCATGTCGTCGAAGCCGACCAGGGCGACGTCCTCTGGCACGCGCCGCCCCGCTTCCCGCAGCACGCGCAGGGCACCCGATGCCATGAGGTCGTTGGCGGCGAACACGGCGTCCAGGTCCGGGTGGCGCTCCAGGAGTTCACGCATCGCCCGCTCGCCCCCGGCCGGGGTGAAGTCGCCCTCGGCGATCAGGAGCGGGTCGGTGTCGGCCATGACGTCCCGGAACCCGTCGAGCCGGTCCACCGCCGACGTCTGGTCCAGGGCCCCGGCGATGTGCGCGACGCGCCCGCGGCCGAGGCCCAGGAGATGCCGTACGGCCTCGCGGGCGCCGCCCCGGTTGTCGCTGTCGACGTACACGGCGCCGCGACCGTCGGCGTCCCTCCAGCCCGGTCGCCCGCCGAACACGGTCGGGATCCCGGCGCGCTGGATCAGGGCCGGCAGGGCGTCGTCGAGGTGCAGTGAGAACACCAGCGCCCCGTCGACGTGTCCGCCCGCGAGATAGCGGCCGACGCGGGCGTGGTCGTC
This sequence comes from Streptomyces sp. NPDC086077, assembly GCF_040686175.1. Classification (NCBI taxonomy): domain Bacteria; kingdom Bacillati; phylum Actinomycetota; class Actinomycetes; order Kitasatosporales; family Streptomycetaceae; genus Streptomyces; species Streptomyces sp. NPDC086077. The sequence goes on from NZ_JBFBJT010000121.1 coordinate 1,791, forward strand.
GCGGCCTTCCGTGAGCAGCAGGACGAGCTGGTTGTCGTGCGCGGTCAGCTCCTTGCTGATGCCGCGGAGCTGGAGCGCGAAGAAGGGGTCGGCGAAGACGCGGGTCTCCGGCTCGGCGATGACGACGGCGACGGCGTCATGACGTCTGGTCACCAGGCTGCGGGCCGCCTGGTTGGGCACGTACCCAAGTTCCTCGACAGCCCGCCGGACCCGCTCGATCAGCGGCTCACGCACCCCGTCCCCGCCGTTGACCACCCGCGAGACGGTGGCCCGCGACACCCCGGCCCGGGCGGCCACGGCCTCCAGCGTGGGACGTGACACTGCCTCGGACACTTCGGGACTCCTCACCGGCGCTTGCCGATCAGGATAACCGCACGCCAGGAGGTGGGAGAGAGCGCTCACCAAGCGAACGCGCCCCCCTCCGCGGGCCGGTGAGCCCCTCGTCAGTGATGGTGAGCCCCGTGAGCGCCCTCGGCTCCGGCCGCCCCCTCGGCACCGTCCGTCCCGGCGGCGCCCTTCGTTCCGGCGGCGTCCTTCGCACCGTCGGCCGTATGCGGCTCATGCGGGTCGTGCGGCTCGTACCCAGGAATCGTCCCGTCCGTCTTCTTCACCAGGAACAGGCCGACCATCCCCATGTCGGAGTGGCTCTGGACATGGCAGTGGTACATCCACGCGCCGGCGCCCACCCCCTCCCCCGCGATCACCTGGAAGCCGAAGGAGTCGGCCGGGCCCACGATCTTGTTGTCGATGACCTGGCTGGGGTCGTCGGGGCCGGTCAGCATGCCGGTGCGGTTGTCGGCCCAGCGGTGACCGTGCATGTGGAACGTGTGGTAGTACTCGCCGTGCGTGATCACGACGAACTCCACCCGGTCCCCCACCGTGGCCTCGAAGTCGGGCCCGGTGTGCGGCGGCCTGTTGTTGATGCGCAGGTCGTTGAAGACGATCGTGTGGGTGCGGTCCGGCAGGACGTCGCCCTTCCTGCGGACGATCACCGGGCCGTACAGGCCCTGCCTGATCCCGTCGGTGCCGTGCTCCGTGCCCACCACGTGGTCGTGGTAGTGCCAGTAGCCCGCGCTGCCCGCCCGCCAGGTGCCGTCCTTGCGGCGGCCGGGGGCATGGGTGCGCCACGTGTAGGTGCGGCTCGCGCCCGGTTCCACATGGCTCTTGTTCAACTTGGTGCCGTCGCTGGTGATCTCGTAGTCCAGGCCGTGCACGTGCAGGCTCGCCGCCACGTCCGTGGTGTTCTCGAACTCGATGTGCACGGTGTCGCCCTCGTTGAGCTCGATCAAGGGCCCCGGGACGCTCGCCTTGCCCTTTTCGAAGCCGTAGCCGAGCTGCCCGTCGGCGAGCTTCTCGGCGTAGAGCTTGATGTGTCTGACCTGGCCTCCGGCCGGGGCCGTCCGCGCCGTCGTCTGACCGGCGCCGGTCGCCTCCGTGCCCAGGGACAACGATGTCGCGACGGCGGCACCGCCGACAGCGGCGCCACCCAGGAGGACCCTCCGGTTGAACCCACGTCTGTCCATGCCGAACTCCCCACTCCGGTACGGGATTCGAGACAGTAGCGGGGACGGCTGCGTTTATCCACACTCAGGACAAAGTTCGTCCCATCGCGGTCATACCTATTGGCGGACCGCGCAAAGAGGTCTAGCTTCTAGGCGCTGTTGCTGTGACCGACGAGGGGTGGATGACCACATGCGGTCCACATCGCACCACAGACCCATCCGTTTCATAAGGCCGCCAAGAAGGACGAGTACCGGACGGCGGGCCTGGACGGCCGCCTTGACCGCCGGATTAGTCACGGCGGGCCTGCTCTCCGGCTCCGCCGCGAGTGCCCGCCCGGCCCCGGATCCGTCCCTGACAACGATGTCCATCAAGTCGCCACCCGGCGGCTCCAACGTCCGCGTGCTGGTCTTCCACGGCTCCGCGGCAGCCGGCGACGAGTCACCCGTGGTGAACGCCGGTATCGAGGCGATCGAGCAGATCGGCCTGACCGGCCCCGCGAACCAGCGCTTCAAGATCGAGGCCACGGACGACGCCTCGGTCTTCACCAACGAGACCAGACTGGGCCGTTACAACGCGATCGTGTTCCTGACCGGCGGCGGCGACGTGCTGGAGCCGGAGCAGGAGGCGGGCCTGGAGTCCTACATGGAGGCGGGCGGCGGTTTCGTCGGCGTCCATGACGCGGCCCGCGCCGAGCCGTACTCCGACTGGTTCACCGGCCTCGTCGGCGCCCGCCCGGCGCCGAACAGCCCGGCGGCCGTCCAGCGGGCCACCGTCGAGGTGGGCGACCGGGGGCATCCGGCCACCAAGGACCTGCCGGTCCAGTGGAAGCGCCCCGACCAGTGGCCGAACTGGGTGAAGAACCCGTCCGGCGAGGTGCACACGGTGGCCCGCGTACGCGAGTCGACGTACCAGCCCGGCGCGAGCGCCAACGGCTGGGACCACCCGATCAGCTGGTGCCGCGATTACGACGGCGGCCGTTCCTTCTACACCGGCATGGGCGGCACGGTGTCGTCGTACGACGAGACCGACTTCCGCGCCCATCTGCGCGGCGCCCTGCTGTGGACTACCCGTCTCGCGCAGGCCGACTGCAAGGCGACGATCAACGCCAACTACAAGGCCGAGCGGCTGACCAAGGCCAACCAGACCGGCCAGAACGACCAGATCGGCGAGCCGCACGGCCTGGTCACCGCCCCCGACGGCCGCGTCCTCTACATCGGCCGCGGTGGCGCCGACTCCTCCCAGCCGGTGGTCACCGACTGGAACAACCCGGACATCGGCAAGGGCAAGGGCGAGATCCACGTCTACGACCCGGAGACCAGGCAGGTCACCCTGGCCGGCGCCCTGACCGTCTTCGGCAACAAGGGCGGCGGCGACGAACTGGTCAAGGTCGAGGAGGGGTTGCTCGGCATCGAGCTCGACCCGCGCTTCGAGCAGAACGGCTGGGTGTATCTGCACTACACCCCGCACGCGCAGATCAACCGTGACACGCGGATGGCCGAGCGGCGCGTCTCCCGCTTCACGCTGGACCTCGCCACCAACAAGCTCGACCTGAGCAGCGAGAAGGTGCTGCTCGCGTGGCCGGTGCAGATCCACAGCTGCTGCCACGCCGGTGGCGGGATGGCCTGGGACTCCAAGGGCAACCTGTACATCGCGACCGGTGACAACAACTCCAGCGGCTTCAGCAGCGGTTACTCGGGCAACAACCCGGAGCCGAACTACAAGGGCGTCTCCTTCGCCGACGCGCGCCGCACCGCCGGCAACACCAACAACCTCAACGGCAAGATCCTGCGCATCCACCCGGAGGCCGACGGGACCTACACACTCCCGGACGGCAACCTGTTCACCGGCGAGGAGACCGCCGAGGGCGGCGGGAAGACACGCGGCGAGATCTACGTGATGGGGGTCAGGAACCCGGCCCGCATCTTCGTCGACAAGAAGACGGACGTCCTGTACGCGGGCTGGGTCGGCCCGGACGCCTCGGCGCCCTCGACGACCTGGGGCCCCGCGAAGTACGACACCTTCGCCGCCATCACCAAGGCGAGCAACCGGGGCTGGCCGTACTGCATGGGCAACAAGCAGCCCTACCGGGACCGCAATCTGCCCGATCCGTCGAAGCCGCTCGGCTGGTACGACTGCGACCACCCGAAGAACGAGTCCCCGAACAACGACGGTCTCGTGAACCTCCCGCCGGTCACCGGGAACAACATCTGGTACTCGCCCCAGGGCGGCGCACCGGACTTCCCGCGTGACCCGAACGGTGTCCCCTCCTACAAGCAGGAGGAGGCCACCTACCGGCTGCCCTGGCTGAAGGGCGGCGGGCAGGCCGCGATGAACGGGCCGGTGTACCGGTCCGAGGACGTGGCGGCCGACAGCGCCGTCAAGTGGCCGGCGTACTGGGACGGCAAGTGGTTCGTCGGCGACTTCTACGACGCCGACCAGCCGCGCAACGCCGTGCTGATGGATCCGAAGAGTCTGGGTGACGGCGGGCTGCCGGTGCACTCGGAGTCGCTGAAGAAGATCGTGCCGATCGGCAACGACGGCATCAAGAACCTGATGGACTGGAAGTTCGGTCCGGACGGCGCGCTGTACGTCCTCGACTACGGGCGTGGCTTCTTCACCTCGGACCCCAGGTCGGCGCTGTGGCGCGTGACGTACCAGGGCGGCGGGCCCACGCCGGCCGCCGGTCAGCTGGCGAGGGGGACACAGCAGTGACAGGCCAACGAAGAATGTGGGCGGCCCTGCTGGCCGCGCTCCTCATGGTGCTCGGACTCCAGTCGGCCACGGCGGCCGGACAGTCCGGGCGGTCCGATCGAGCCGATCGCGCCGCCGCCCAGGTCCTCACCTGGACGGCGGGCAACGACATCACCAAGTACCTCTCGGCGCCCACGACGGCGGTGGCCGGGCAGGCCACGATCGTCTTCGAGAACAGTGAGGCCACCGGCAACACCACCGGTATGCCGCACACGCTGACGTTCGTGACCAGCGACCCGGAGTTCAACAACGACGTCGAGCTCAACATCCTGGCCAACCCGAACGACGACCAGGACGGCCGGCACATCGCCGAGGTCACGCTGACGCCGGGCCGGTACTTCTACCACTGCACGATCCCCGGCCACGGCCAGATGCAGGGCATCCTGACGGTGACCGAGGGCAGCGGCGAGGACACCACCGCGCCGGAGGCGTCGGCGCACGTCAGCGGCACGCAGAACCAGCAGGGCCAGTACGTCGGCTCGGCGAGCGTGGCGGTGCACGCGACCGACAACACCGGTGGCTCCGGCGTCGACCGGATCGAGTACGCCGTCGGGGACGCCGGTGCCTGGCAGCCGTACACCACCCCGGTCGTCGTCGACCAGGTCGGCGATCACAAGGTCCGCTACCGGGCGTTCGACAAGGCGGGCAACGTGTCCGCCGAGAAGAGCGCGCAGTTCACGGTGGTGCCCCCGCCGACGGACGACACGGCGCCGCCGGAGACCTCGGCGACGGTCAGCGGTGAGCGCGACCCGGACGGCAGCTATGTCGACATGGCGACGGTCACCGTCACCGCGTCCGACACCGGTTCCGGCGTCAACACGATCGAGTACGCGATCGGCGCGTCCGGCGCCTGGCAGCCGTACGCACAGCCGGTGATGGTGCATCAGGTGGGCACCCACACCGTCCGCTACCGCGCCACCGACAAGGCGGGCAACGTGGCGGCCGAGAAGAGCGTGCAGTTCACCGTCGTCGCGGCGCCGCCGCAGGACACGACGCCGCCGGTGACGGGGGTGACCGTCGAGGGCACCCGGAACTCCGACGGGGCTTACGTGGCGAGCGCCAAGGTCACCGTCAGCGCCACCGACGACGGTGAGGTCGCGAGCGTCGAGTACTCGCTCGACGGCGGGCCCTACCTCGCGTACGGCGGGCCCGTGATCGTCGACCGGGCAGGTGCGCACACCCTGGCGTACCGGGCGAGCGACAAGGCGGGCAACACCTCCGCGGCGCGGACCGTGAGCTTCACGGTGGTCGCGGGCGGCGTGCCCGCGCCGCCCTGCCCGGAGTACGACGAGCGGCTGACGGTCATCGTCGGCACGGTCGACACCGGGGTGCCGAACCGGCTCACCGACAACCGGTGCCGGATCAACGAGCTGATCGAGGACGAGAAGGAGTGGACGTCCCACGCGCTGTTCCTCAAGCACGTGAAGAAGGTCCTGGACGGGCTCCGCGCCGCGGGCGTGATCGACAAGCGTGAGTACAACGTCGTCACCAGGGCCGCCCGTCAGTCCGGTATCGGCAAGCCCGGACAGACCGAGGGCTACCGTCCGCTGTTCGACGGCACCGCCGGCTCCTTCGACAAGTGGCAGCACGTGGGCGGCGGTTCGTTCGCGCTGAACGCCGACGGCACGATGACCAGCGGCACCACCAGGGCCGGGCTCGGCATGCTGTGGTTCCCGCAGCGCAAGTACGGCGACTTCTCGCTCAAGCTCCAGTGGCGGGACGACGCTCCCGGCACCGGCAACGCCAACTCCGGGGTGTTCGTGCGGTTCCCGTACGTCCTCGACCACCCGGAGGAGACGCGGCCGGAGTGGGTCGCCATCAAGTACGGGCACGAGGTGCAGGTGTTCGACTCGCCCGCCGGCGACATGTACAAGACGGGGTCGGTCTACGGCTTCGACCGGGTGGGACTCGCGGGCGCGGGAGTCACCCAGAAGGGCACGTGGAACGACTACGAGATCCGGGTGGTGGACCAGCACTACTCGGTCTACCGCAACGGCAAGCTGATCAACGAGTTCGACAACATCGGTGGTCAGGACTTCTCCCCGCCCCGCTCGGACGACCCGGGCACGGACGGGCGGCGGTTCGCCTCCGGCTACATCGGGCTCCAGGTGCACGGCACGACGGACGTGGTCTCCTACCGGGACATCCGGATCATGGAGCTGTAACCGTCGGATGTCGAGGGGCGGCCCTACGGCGTGGGGCCGCCCTTCTTCGCGCGGCTCGGCTGCACCCGCTTGGGCTCGCCCGGCATCTTCGGGTACTCGGGCGGGTACGGCAGGTCGCCGAGCCCGTGGTCGCGCTCGTCCTTGTTCGCCAGCTCCAGCAGCGCGTCCAGCGAGTAGCGGTTCTCGTCCATGTCCGCGTGCACGTCTCCGACTTCGGCGAAGCGCGCGGGCATGGTCGCGAGGTCGAAGTCCTGGGGGTGGGCCACCCCGACCTCCTCCCAGCGCAGCGGCGCCGAGACAGGGGCGTGCGGGCGGGGACGTACGGAGTAGGCGGAGGCGATCGTGCGGTCCCGTGCGGTCTGGTTGTAGTCGATGAAGATCTTCTCGCCCCGCTCCTCCTTCCACCACTTGATCGTGACGTGCTTCGGCATCCTGCGCTCCATCTCCCGTCCGACGGCGATCGCGGCGCGGCGGACCTGGGTGAAGGTCCAGCGGGGCTCGATGGGCACGAAGACGTGCAGGCCACGGCCTCCGGAGGTCTTGGGGAAACCGCGCAGGCCGCCGAACTCGTCCAGGACGGCGCGCAGTTCGTGGGCGGCGCGGACCGCGTCGTCGTAGTCGGTGCCGGGCTGCGGGTCGAGGTCGATGCGGAGTTCGTCGGGGCTGTCGACGTCGTCGCGGCGCACCGGCCACGGGTGGAAGGTGAGCGTGCCGTACTGGGCGGCCCACAGGACGGCGGCCTCCTCGGTGGGGCACATCTCGTCGGCGCTGCGGCCGCTGGGGAAGGTGATGTGGGCCGTGGGGATCCAGTCGGGCATGTTCTTCGGGGCCCGCTTCTGGAAGAAGGACTCGCCGGTCACTCCCTCGGGGTAGCGCTCCAGGGTGGTGGGCCGGTTGCGCAGGGCGCGCAGAATGCCGGGGCCCACGGCGATGTAGTACCGGGCGAGGTCCAGCTTGGTGAAGCCGCGCTCCGGGAAGAACACCTTGCCGGGACTGGACAGCCGTACGGTGCGGCCGCCCGCCTCCAGTTCCACCGCGTCACCCATGCGAGCCACGGTAGGCGCACCGCACCAGTCCCGCACCCGGGCGTCGGCCGCCATTCCCGGGCGCGCTCCTGACCGGTCCGGAGCAGTCCGTCGCCGCCGGCACGGCGCCGCGTCCGGAGTCCGCCTAGAGTCGGAGCATGGACCTGCCGGTGATGCCGCCCGTCAAACCGATGCTCGCCAAGTCCGTCGCGAAGATCCCGCCGGACATGCACTACGAGGCGAAGTGGGACGGCTTCCGGGCGATCGTGTTCCGCGACGGCGACGAGGTGGAGCTCGGCAGTCGTACCACCAAGCCGCTGACGAGATACTTCCCGGAGCTGGTGGAGGCGCTGCGGGAGCGGCTGCCGGAGCGCTGCGTGCTGGACGGGGAGATCGTGATCGCCCGGGAGGGGCGGCTGGACTTCGACGCGCTCACCGAGCGGATCCACCCGGCCGCGTCACGGGTGCGGACGCTGGCCGAGCGGACGCCGTCCTCCTTCGTCGCCTTCGACCTGCTGGCGCTGGCCGACCGGTCGCTTCTCGACGTGCCGCTCGCCGATCGCCGCGCGCTGCTGGTGATGGCGCTGTCCGGGGTGACGGCCCCGGTGCACGTGGCACCGGCGACGACCGACATCGACGTGGCGCGGCAGTGGTTCGAGCAGTACGAGGGGGCGGGCCTGGACGGTGTGGTCGCCAAGCCGCTGACGCTGGGCTACCGCCCTGACGAGCGGGCGATGTTCAAGGTCAAGCACGAGCGCACGGCGGACGTCGTCGTGGCCGGCTACCGGCTGCACAAGAGCGGGCCCGTGGTCGGCTCGCTGCTGCTCGGTCTCCACGACGACCAGGGCGCGCTCCAGCACGTCGGTGTGTCCGCCGCCTTCTCCATGGCGCGACGCGCGGAGCTGATCGAGGAGCTGGAGCCGCTGCGTCTGGACGATGTGACGGGGCATCCGTGGGCGGCCTGGGCCCAGGAAGCGGCGCACGAGACGGCCCGGCTGCCCGGGGCACCGAGCCGCTGGTCGGGCAAGAAGGACCTCTCATGGGTGCCGCTCAGACCGGAGCGGGTGTGCGAGGTGGCGTACGACCACATGGAGAACGGGGCGAGGTTCCGCCATACGGCCCGCTTCCGCCGCTGGCGGCCGGACCGCACTCCGGACAGCTGCACCTACGCGCAGCTGGACGAGCCGGTGCGGTACGACCTCGCGGAGATCTTCGCGCCGCAGGCGTGAGACGCTCAGGGCTGCATGACGATCTTCACGGCCCCGTCCCGCTTGTGCTGGAACATCTCGTACGCCTGGGGCGCCTCGTCCAGTGACAGCCGGTGGGTGGCGAAGTCGTCGACGCCGAGCGGGTCGTCGTCACTCAGGTAGGGCAGGATCTCGTCGGCCCAGCGGCGGACGTTGGCCTGGCCCATCCGGATCTGGAGCTGCTTGTCGAACATGGTGAGCATCGGCAGCGGGTCGGCCATGCCGCCGTAGACACCGGAGAGCGAGAGGGTGCCGCCGCGGCGCACCAGCTCGATGGCGGTGTGCAGGGCGGCGAGCCGGTCGACGCTGAAGCGTTCGGCGAGCGGGGCGCCGAGCTTGCGCGGCAGCATGGCGGACGCCTGCTGGGCGAGGCGGGCCGCGAGACTTCCGTGCGCCTCGGTGCCGACCGCGTCGATCACGGCATCGGGACCACGCCCGTCGGTCTGGTCGCGGATGGCGGCGACCAGCTCCTTCTCGCTGTCGAAGGCCCGCAGGTCGTACGTCTCCACGCCGCGTGCCTTAGCCCGGCGCAGCCGGTCGGGCACCAGGTCGACACCGAACACGCGTCCGGCGCCACGCACCTGGGCGACCCGGCACGCCATGTCGCCGATCGGGCCGAGGCCGAGGACAGCGAGCGAACCGCCTTCCGGGACGTCGGCGTAGGCGACCGCCTGCCAGGCCGTGGGCAGCACGTCGGACAGGTACAGGAACCGGTCGTCGGGCGGGCCCTGCGGCACCTTGATCGGGCCGAACTGGGCCTGCGGGACACGCAGGTACTCGGCCTGGCCGCCCGGCACCGAGCCGTACAGGCGGGTGTAGCCGAACAGGGCTGCGCCCATGCCCTCGTCGCTCACCTGGGTCGTCTCGCACTGCGTGGGCAGCGAGTTGAGACACATCCAGCAGTTGCCGCAGGCGATCTGGAACGGCACGACGACCCGGTCGCCGACCGCCAGGTCCGGTACGCCGGGACCGACCTCCTCGACGACCCCCATGGGCTCGTGCCCGAGGATGTCGCCAGGTGTCATGAACGGCGTCAGCACCTCGTACAGGTGCAGGTCGGAACCGCACAGCCCGGTCGAGGTGATGCGGATGACGGCGTCGGTCGGCTCCTCGATCCGCGGATCGGGCACGGTCTCCACCCGTACGTCCCGCTTCCCCTGCCACGTCACAGCCCTCATCACCCGCACTCCCTCCGTCGCACGTCTTGCCCTACCGGTACTGCGGTGCGGCCCGGGTACCCGGGGCCGCGGCACCGAACCGTCGGCCGTGCCCGGCCCCGCGGCTGGGCCGGGCGGGCTAGCCGGGATGCGCGATCGGCTTATGCGTAGTAGGGACCGGGTCCGACCGGGTATGGCCATCGATGAACGGACAACCACACAATCGAGGGCACGGGACTGGTCGGGTGGCGGCGGTGGGCATGGGCAGGGGACGAAGAGCGCGCATGCGGCGGGCCGCCGTGACGGCGCTGGTAGGTGCCGGGACGGCGGTCTCGCTCATGGCGGGCTGCACGGGCGGCGAGCGCCCGCCGGACGACGACGGGCGGGCACCGGAGCCGAGCCCCCGGCCGTCAGCGCCCCGTAGTGCGCCACCCGTGGGGCCGGTGCTCACGGTGAAGATCGACAACACGCGCCCGGCCCGGCCACACACCGGACTCGGCACGGCGGACATCGTCTACGTCGAGCAGGTCGAGGGCGGGCTGAGCCGGATGCTGGCGGTCTACGCGAGCAGCCTGCCGAAGGCGGTCGGCCCCGTGCGCAGTGCCCGTGAGGCGGACCTGGAGCTGTTGCGTCAGTTCGACCACCCCACCCTCGCCTTCTCCGGCGCGCAGACCAGGCTGCTGCCACTGATCGACCGGTCCCCGCTGCGCGCCGAGCCCCCGAGCCGAAGCCCCGGGGCCTACTTCCGCGGCGGCGGCAGGGCCGCCCCGCACAACCTGTACCTGCGGCCGCACCGCCTGATGCCCGCCGCTCCCGGCAAGGCCGCCCTCACACCGGCCGGCTTCACCTTCGGCGCCGCCCCCGAGGGCGGCCGGAAGGAGACCACCCGGACAGTCCGCTACCCGGCGGCCCGCTTCACCTTCACCTGGGACGCGCGCCGCGACCGCTACCGGGTCGCACTGGACGGAACCGCCGCCACGGCGACCGACGGGCAGCCGCCGGCGCCCGCGACGGTCGTCGTGCAGTACGTGCGGACGCGCCCGTCGGGCTACTACGACTCCCGGGGCAGCAACACGCCGTACACGGAGACCGTCGGCTCGGGCACGGCGGTGGTGCTGCGCGACGGGAGGGCGTACGACGCGCTCTGGAAGCGTCCGGAGCCGGGCGACGGCACGCGGTTCGCCACGCCCGACGGCGCGCCGCTGAACTTCGCCGAGGGGCAGGTGTGGGTGCTGCTTACGACGGCGTGAGTCAGGGCCGGCCCCCACCCGGGGTTTCGCCGGGTGCGGCTTCGGGCTGAGCGGTGTCCCGAACGTGCTGATCGACGCGCTCCACCGGCGCGGCGTCGGCGGGCTGTCGGTGGTGTCGAACAACTGCGGCGCCATGGAGTCAGGCCTCGCGGTACTGCTCGCCGCCGGGCGGATCGCCCGGGTGACCGGCTCCTACATCGGCGCCAACAAGGAGTTCGCCCGCCGGTACCTGGCCGAGGAGCTGGAGCTGGAGCTGATCCCGCAGGGCACGCTGGCCGAGCGGCTGCGGGCGGGCGGGGCCGGCGTCCCCGCCTTCCACACGCCGGCCGGGGTGGCACACAGGTCGCCGAGGGCGGACTGCCGTGGCGTTACGACGGCCGGGGCGGCGTCGCGGTCGCCTCACCGCCCAAGGAGGTACGGCGAGCGGCGGACGGTGAGCAACTGATGGCCTGGACACGCGAGGAGATGGCCGCACGGGCCGCACGCGAGCTGAGAGACGGGCAGTACGTCAACCTGGGCATCGGCCTGCCGACCCCGATCCCCGATCACCTCCCACCCGGCGTGGAGGTGGTCCTGGAGTCGGAGAACGGCATCCTCGGCACCGGCCCCTACCCGGCCGAGGACCAGGTCGACCCGGACCTGATCAACGCGGGCAAGGAGACCGTCACGGTGCTGCCCGGCGCCTCCTTCTTCGACTCGGCGCTGTCCTTCGGGATGATCCGCGGCGGGCACATCGACGTCGCCGTACTGGGCACCATGCAGGTCTCGGCCGGCGGGGACCTGGCGAACTGGGCCGTCCCGGGCAAGCTGGTGACCGGTATCGGCGGGGCCATGGATCTGGTGCACGGCGCGCGTACCGTCGTCGTCGTGATGACCCACACCGCCAAGGACGGCAGCCCCAAGATCCTCGCCGAGTGCACGCTGCCGCTCACGGGCAGGGCGTGCGTGAACCGGATCGTCACCGACCTCGGCGTGCTCGACGTCACCGACGACGGGCTGGTGCTGGCCGAGTGCGCGCCGGGTGTCACCGCCGACGAGATCGTCGCCCGGACCGCGGCGAAGGTGCGGGTCGGCGAGGAGGCGCGGTCATGAGGGACGTCCACGTCCTCGACGCCCTACGCACCCCGATCGGCCGCCACGACGGAGGCCTCGCCGCCGTCCGCCCGGACGACCTGGCCGCCCAACCGCCCTCGTCCTCGTCTTCGTCCTCGTCCTCGAACGGTAGGAAATGTCATGGCTCTCACCCAGCACGACATCGACCAGGAGATAGCGGCCGAGCACGCCGCCTACGAGAAGCGCGTGGCCGACGGCGGGCCCGTCGAGCATCACCCGCGGCGCGACTACGCCCCGTACCGCTCCTCGCTGCTGCGCCACCCGAAGCAGCCGCTGGTCGCGATCGACGTGGCCGAGGACCCGGAGCTGGTGGAGCTGTCCTCCCCCGCCGATCGGGGCGGGCGCCACCGTCGGTGACCTCGCCGACCTGGTGCTCGCGCTCGCCGACTCCCTCGGCGTGGAGCGGTTCGCGTACGCCGGGGTGTCGCTGGGCGGCGCGGTGGGGCTGCACCTCGCGGTGCACCACCCGCACCGGGTGTCGTCCCTCGCGGTGATCTGCTCGTCGGCCCACTTCGACGGAGCGGGGCCGTGGCAGGAGCGGGCCGCGCTGGTGCGGCGCGAGGGGCCGGCCTCGCTCGCCGCGAGCGCGGACGCCCGCTGGTTCACAGCCGGGTTCTCGGTGCCCCGGCTGGTGCGGGACCACCGGGACGCCGACCCGGAGGCGTACGCCGCCTGCTGTGACGCGCTCGCCGCGTTCGACCTGCGCGAGCGGCTCGTGGAGATCTCCGCGGCGACGCTGCTGGTGGCCGGCCACGCCGATCCGGCGACGCCGCCCGCGCATCTGCGGGAGATCGCGGACGCCGTGCCGGGGGCGACGCTGGTGGAGCTCCCCGGCGCCTCGCATCTGGCGCCCGCGCAGTGTCCGGAGGCGGTGCTCACGGCGTTGCGGGCACACCTCGGCGGACCCGCGCGGCGGGGCATGGAGGTACGACGCGAGGTGCTCGGCGACGCACACGTCGACGCCGCGCAGGCCCGGCAGACGCCCTTCACCGCGCGTTTCCAGGACTTCGTCTCGCGCTGCGCCTGGGGCGAGATCTGGACCGACCCGACGCTCTCCCGCCGGGAACGCAGCATGATCACGCTGACCGCGCTGGTGGCGCAGGGTCACCACGAGGAGCTGTCCCTGCACGTCCGCGCGGCACGCGGCAACGGGCTCACACCCGAGGAGATCGGGGCGGTGCTGCTGCAGACGGCGGTGTACTGCGGGGTGCCGGCAGCGAACGCGGCGTTCGCGACGGCCCAGCGGGTGCTCGCGGAGGAGGGCGACGCGACGGGGTGACAAGTCGCTCACCCGGTGACGGAACGCGGGCCGAGTCGCCCGTGCGGCGCGTGGTGCGATCCTGGTCGTATGAGCAAGACCGCGCTGGCCGTCATCGACATGATCAACAGGTACGACCACAAGGACGCTGAACTGCTCATCCCCTCGGCCGAATCGGTGGTGCCGGTCATCGCCGATCTGATCGGGCGCGCGCGGCGGCAGGCGGTACCGGTCATCTACGTCAACGACAACTTCGGCGAGTGGCGCTCACACCACGGTGAGCTTCTGGAGCACGCGCTGCGGGGCCCCCACGCCGACCTGGTGGCACCCCTGGAACCCGACACGGACTCGCTGTTCGTACTGAAGGCCCGCCACTCGATCTTCTACGAGACGCCGCTGCACTACCTGCTCCAGCAGCACGGGGTCACCCGGCTCGTGCTCTCCGGCCAGGTGACCGAGCAGTGCGTGCTCTACTCGGCGCTCGACGCCCATATCCGGCACTACGAGGTGATCGTGCCCAGGGACGCCGTCGCCCACATCCACCCGGACCTCGCCGGGGCGGCACTGCGGATGATGGAACGGAACATGGACGCGCGCATCTGCGAGAGCCGGGACCTGTGGCCGTGACCCATCGGGTCACGGCCCCGCCCGCTAGGCCTCCAGTTCCGCGAGCGCCTCCCGGGCCTGGCGTGCCAGGCCGTCCGCGCCACAGGAACGGGCCAGCGTCAGGCCGCGGTTGAGCTCGGTGGTGGAGCGGGCGGCGACGCCGTACTCGACGCGGGCCGCGGCGTGTTCGTACTGGCAGGGCGAGGCCTCCAGATAGGTGACCGCCTGCTCGGCCAGGCGCACCTTGCGCTGGCCGGTCTCCAGGCGGGCGGCGCAGCGCAGGGCCTCGCCGATGGCGGTGTCGGTGCCGAACAGCTCGGCCTGGCGGCGGGCGTCGGCCGCCAGCCGGGCGGCGCGGGCCGGGTCCTGCGCGGCGAGGGCTCCGGCGAGGTCGATGGTCGAGGGCGCCAGCACCGGGTTGTGGCCGCCACGGACGGCGGCGGCCTTCTCGGCGGCCTCCAGTTCGTTGATGCCGTCCTCGGTGCGGCCCACGGCGAGCAGCAGCCGGCCGCGCACCGAGCGGGTGTCGGGCAGGACGATCGTGGACGGGTAGGGCGGCGTGAAGCCGTACCGCTCGGCGACGGACCAGGCTTCCCGGACATGCCCGCGGGCCAGCAGGGTGTCGACCAGGCCGCATGTCGCGGACCAGTACAGCGGCAGTCCGCGGCCGACCCGCTCGGCGAGGCGCAGCGACTCGCGCAGGACGGACTCGGCGTCCTTCAGACGGCCCTGCCGGCGGAACGCGAGGCCCAGGAAGGCGTTGGCGAGAGCGAGGTGACCGCCGCTCCAGCCGGCCGTGGTGTAGGTACGCAGCGCTTCGGCGAACAGGTTCTCGGCGCGGTCGAGGCGGTCGGCGTAGGCGTAGGAGCTACCGAGCATCATCAGCAGTTCGACGCCCCACTCGGTGTCGGTCCAGCCGAGGCCGGGCGCGAGCCGGCCGTTGACGAGCGCGCGGTCGCAGAGCTCGACGACCTCCACGGCGTTCTCACCGTGGTTCATCGCGTCGAAGCCGCGCAGGATGAGCAGCGCGCGCTCGGAGTTGTCGCGGCCGGTGCAGGTGCGGGCGAGTTCGGCCAGCCGCTCGGAGCGTCCCGGGGTCTGCGCCTCACCGGAGTGGATGCCCTCCCACATGTACTGCACGGCCCGCAGCCGCAGCCGGGCGGGACCCTCCTCGTGGCGGGCTGCCTCGGCCTCGACCGTGCGGACGGCCTGTTCGAGCTGGTCGTTGTGGAGCAGGGCCTGGGAGAGGCGGAAGACGGCGTCGACGCGGGCGGGCCCGTCGAGGCCGGGCATGGCGAGCGCGGTCTGGAGGTGGCCGATGGTACGGGCGGGCGCGGTGAGCAGGGTCGCGCAGCCGAGCTCGTAGAGCACGCGCGCGTGCACGTCGGGCCGGGGCGGCTCCTGCAGGGCGCGTTCGAGACAGCGGCGGGCCGCGTCGGGGGCGCCGACGGCGAGGTGTTCCCGGGCGGCCTCACGCAACTGGTCGACCAGTTCGACGTCGTCGTCCGGGTGGACCTGGAGCAGATGCCGGGAGGCGGCGGCGGCACCGCGGCCGGAGTCGGTGACGATCTGCGCGGCGATGCCGTGCATGGCGGTGCGCAGGGCGTCGGGGATGGAGTTGTAGACGGCGCTGGCGATCAACGGGTGGACGAACTCCAGGTCGCCGTCGTCGGCCTGGGCGCCCGCCGGGTCGGGAGCGGTGAGGATCCGGGCTGAGCACAGCAACTCTGCGCAGCGAACCGCCTGTTCGGGGCGCATGGTGGTGAGCCGGGCGACCAGGTCGACGGATATGCCGGTACCGAGTATGGCGGCCGCCCAGGCGAACCGGGTCGCGTCGATGCCGAGCCCCTCCAGGCGGGCGACGAGTCCGCCGCCGCGCGCCGAGCGGTTCAGGGCGCGCAGTTCACCGGCGGAGGACTCGGTCGGCTCCAGTTCGGTGTCCTGCACCTTGGCGAGCAGTTCGACGGTCTCGTAGGGGTTGCCGCCGGTGACGGCCCAGACCTCGCGGCAGAACGGGGCGTCGGCGTGCCGGCCGACGGTCGCGCGGGTGAGCCCGGCGGTGGCTTCCGGGGTGAGGGCGCTCAACGTCGTCTCGGGGCGGCCCGCGGCCGCGGCGACCGCGTCGAGGTGGCGGGCGCTCTCGCCGGTCACCTCGCCGGGCCTGCGGGCCACCACGACCAGCACGGACAGGTCGTGCAGCCGCTCGGCGAACGCGGCGAGCCAGCGCAGCGTCTCCTGGTCGGCCCAGTGCGCGTCGTCGATCAGCAGCACCAGCGGCCAGTCCCGCTTGGCCAGCCGGCGCACGGCGACGACGAGGCCGTCGCACACGCCCTGCGGGTCGGCCTGGCGCCCGCCGGGGTCGGCGATGCCCAGGGCGGGGCCGGCGACGTCGTACCAGTCGCCGAGGTACTCCCGGGCCTCCTCGGGGAGCAGGGAGACGAGGGCGGGCTGCAGCAGCTGGCGTACAACGTTGAAGGGGACGGAACGGAGGGTCTCGCCGCCGCGCGCCGACCACACCGTGCAGCCGCGTTCCTCGGCCAGCCGGCGGGTCTCGGCGAGCAGCGCGGTCTTGCCGAGGCCGGCCTCGCCCCGTAACACCAGCAGGCCGCCCGGGGACGCGCGGTCCACGCAGAGGGCGTCGAGCGCCTCGACCACCCCGGCGATCTCCTCGTCCCGCTCCCACAGGGAGGCCGAGGCACCCGCCGCCGGCGGTACCACCGTCATCCCGCTACCTCCCCTGGACGCCCGAACGCCGTACAGGGCGAGCGTAGCCCGACGGCAGGTCCGACGGTGGGTGGTCGGGGACTGTGGTAGCCATGGGTGAGGTCCTCGTGAAAGTTATTGACAGCCAACGGCCCGTGAACTGACGCTGATTTTCCACTGTCGGGGCTCAACAGCGGTACGGGACGGGAGACACGCGATGAACGCGCCTGCGAAGGCGACCGGCACCACGCCGGAGCGGTCCCGCCGGGCGCTGGTCGCCGGCTCGGTGGGCAACTTCATCGAGTGGTACGAGTTCGGTGTCTACGGCTACTTCGCCACCGTCATCGCCGCCCGTTTCTTCACCCCCGAGGGCGGCAGCGAGGCCGAGGCACTGGTGAAGACGTACGCCTCCTTCGCCCTGGCCTTCTTCTTCCGTCCCGTCGGTGCCGCCCTGTTCGGGCGGCTCGGCGACCGGATCGGCCGGCGGCCGGTGCTGATCCTGGTGATCGTGCTGATGACGGGCGCGACGACCCTGATCGGCGCACTGCCGACGTACGAGACTGTGGGCGTGTGGGCGCCCTGGCTGCTCACGTTTCTGAGGGTTCTTCAAGGACTGTCGGCAGGCGGCGAGTTCGGTGGCGCGGTGGCGGTGATGACGGAGTTCGCGCCGCCGGGCAGGCGCGGGCTGTACGGCTCCTGGCAGTCGTTCACCGTCGCGCTGGGCCTGCTCGGCGGGGCGGGCGCGGCGGCGTTGCTGGCCACCGTGCTGACGGAGGCCCAGCTCGGGGACTGGGGCTGGCGGCTGCCGTTCCTGCTGACGCTGCCGATGGGGCTGGGCGCGCTGTGGCTGAGGCTGCGGCTGGAGGAGACACCGGCGTTCAGCGAGCAGCGCGAGCTGCGCCGCCCGCCTCCGCGCGAGGTGGTGCGGGCCATCGCGCTGGGCGCCGGGCGGATCATGGGCTGGGCCGCGGCCGGGTACACCTTCCTCGTCGTGCTGCCGTCCTACCTCCAGAGCAGCCTGGACGCGAGCTTCCAGCAGGCGCTGATCGCCACCGTGCTGGCCAACCTCGGCTTCGCGGTGACGATCATCCCGGCGGGGGTGCTCAGCGACCGGGTGGGGCGGCGGCCGGTGATGCTCTCCGGGGCGCTGCTGGTGGTGGTCCTCGCGGTTCCGCTGCTGAACCTGCTCCAGGACCCGGGGGCCTCCGAGGCCCTCAAGGGCCTGGCGGTGTTCGCCGCGGGCGCGGTGGTGGGGCTGATGGCGGGGCCGGGCCCGGCGATGCTGTCGGAGATGTTCCCGACCACCGTCCGCTACACCGGCCTGGGACTCGCCTACGCCCTGTCCAATGCGGTGTTCTCGGGCTGTGCCGGGCTCATCATCACGGAGACGATCGAGCGGACCGGTGACGTGGACATTCCCGCGTACTACGCGGCGGCCACCTGCGCGGTCAGTGTGCTGGCCCTCGCCACCCTTCCGGCGAGGGGTGCTTCGAAGGAGGCGAGGTGAACGGATGCGGGTGATCGGGCTGATGTCCGGCACGTCGTACGACGCCATCGACGCGGCGGCGGCCGAGCTGGGCCTCGTCGGTGACAGCCTCGTGCTGAAGCCGCTCGGGATGGTGAGCGAGCCCTACGACGACGAGTTGCGGGCGGCGCTCGCGGCGGCGCTGCCGCCCGGAACCACGACCATGGCGCAGGTGTGCCGGCTCGACACCCTGATCGGGCAGGCCTTCGCGGCGGCGGCCGTCCGGGCTGATCGTGAACTGTGCGGCGGCAGGGCCGAGTTGGTGGCCTCGCACGGACAGACGGTGTACCACTGGGTCGACGGGGGCCGGGTGCGCGGCACCCTCCAGCTCGGGCAGCCCGCGTGGATCGCCGAGGCGACCGGGCTGCCCGTCGCGGCCGATTTCCGGCCCCGGGACATCGCCGCCGGTGGCCAGGGCGCACCGCTGGTCAGCCTGGTCGACCTGCTGTGGCTGCACGGCCGCCCGGGCACACCTACCGCCCTGAACCTCGGCGGGATCGCCAATCTCACCGCGCCCGACGGGACCGCCTTCGACACCGGGCCGGCGTGTGCGCTGATCGACGCGGCGGCGCACGGCTTCAGCGGCGGACGGCTGGCGTGCGACCTGGACGGCGCCCTTGCCGCCCGCGGCCGGATCCAGCCGGTGCTGCTGGAGCGGCTGCTGGAGGAGCCGTACTACGCGCTGCCCGCGCCCAAGACCACCGGCAAGGAGCTGTTCCATGTCGGGTATCTGCACGAGGCGCTGGCCGGGGTCGGCACGCTGCCCGCCGAGGACGTGATCGCCACGCTCACCCACCTCACCGCGCGCACGGTCGCCGACGCCGTGCGGTCGGTGGGCGCCACGGAGGTGATCGCGTCCGGCGGCGGCACCCGGAATCCGGTGCTCATGCGGATGCTCGGGGAGTTGCTGCCGGGTGTGGCGGTGCGCCGCTCCGACGAGCTCGGGCTCCCGTCGGACGCGAAGGAGGCGTACGCGTTCGCGGTCCTGGGGTTCCTGACGGTGCACGGCCTGCCCGGCACGGTCCCGGCGAGCACGGGGGCCCGGCATCCGAGCGTGCTGGGGTCGGTGACGCCGGGGCGGGACGGACTGCGCCTGCCCCCGGCCGCCGTGGAAGGCCCGGTACGCCTGGTGCTGGAATGACCGGGCATCGGTCCGTGGGGTTCCCGTGATGTGCGGCTGTCCCCCCTTCATCGGCCGGCGGGTATCCCCTCTCATCCCTCTTTCACCGAGGCCTCATACGGTGGGGGCATGACGCAGTTGACTCCTCCCGGGTGGTACCCCGACCCCGGGCAGACAAGTGACGGTCCCGCCACCGAGCGCTGGTGGGACGGCAAGGCATGGACGGACCAGACCCGTCCGGTGGGGTCGGCCGCGGCCTGGGGTCCCCCGGCGGGGCCTGCTCCGGCCGCTCACGCGCAGCAGACCCAGCCGACGTATCCGGGGTATCCCGGGCACGTGGGATACCCCGGGTATCCGGTCCAGCCGCCGGGCGGGCGGCGGCGTGGTCTGCGGACCGGGATAGCCGTCGCGGCGGCGGCCGCGGTCCTCGCGTGCATCGGTATCGGCGTGTACGCGCTGACGAAGGGCGACGGCGGTGGTGCGAGCCGCGCCGATTCGCAGCAGCAGGGACCGGACGGGCAGGACGGTGGCCGGGGCGGGCCGTTCGGCGACGAGGGCTCCGGTGGTTCGGGCGGCCCCGAAGGCGAGTCCACCGAGCCCGGGCAGCCGCAGGCGCCGGAGGTGGAGGGCGGCGGCACGCTGTCCGACCCCGTGAACGGGATCAGCATGCCGGTGCCGGAGGGCTGGACCGGCCAGGCCTTCACCGTGGGCGCGCAGATGACGTCCGACGACAGCTACGAGTGCCCCGGCGACACGTCCAAGTCGTGCACGAAGGGCGGCGCCTACTCGGCGCCCGCCGAGGTGCTCGGCACCAAGGGCAGTACGCCCGAGCAGGTCGCGAAGGCGGACATCGCGGCGAACGCCGAGGAGTCGTACGGCGGCGACAGCTACGGGAAGATCACCTCGCACCAGGTGCTGGCGTCCGAGGCGGTGACCGTGGCCGGGCAGAAGGGCTATCTGGTCCTCTGGAAGGCGGTCACCAGCAAGGGCGCCGACGGCCTGGTCGAGTCGCTGGTGTTCCCCTCGCCCGGCGACTCCGGGCAGCTCGTCGTGGTCCGGTTCGGCATCGACGCCGACCAGAAGGTGTCCCTGATCGACGAGATCACCAAGGGGATCAAGGTGTCGTCCGGCGGAGGCGACGGGCAGCGCGTCTGAGACACGCCCCGCCCTGTTCGGCCGGGTGGGGTACCTCTCCGCTCCAGAGGTACCCCACCCG